>JAAETT010000075.1 GCA_024228115.1 bacterium | reverse complement strand
CGGTCGAGCCGGGAGGGCGTTCGCCCTGGGTCAAGGACCTTTCGACCCGGAAGATCTGAATCGGAATCCGGAACGGCGGGCTGCGTCGCCCCCCGGCCAAATGATCAGATTTCTACGCTTCTGAGTGAGCGTCTACACATACTTCTTCAGCTTCTGATCGAGCAACGTGTATCCGTGGTACATCAGCGTCTCAATCTCTTCGTCCGAGAACCAATCCAGATCTGTTCGGATCCTTGCAACGGGTCCAACCAGGGAATCCGGTAATCCCGGTGCTCCTCCCGATACCGTGTCTCGCAGGTCGAAGAATACGCTCTGGGAGATCGTCCCCTCTCTCTTGCGGGCAAACAGTTGCTGGACCAAGAGATCGCGAGCGGCATCCATCGCGATGCTGTTGGAGCGAAGTAGGACCGAAATCGCGCGGGACGATGCATCCGGATCTTCATCGAACAGACCTGATGCATCTGAGCAGATGACGTACTCGCATCCTGCGCTGAAGACTGACGTAAGCCCCTGGTTGTCACGCACGCCTCCGTCGGCTAGGCGAATCTTCCGCGTGTCCTTGTAGGCCTTGCGAAGATTGACCTGTTTGAGCGCTTTCTCGTCCAGGACAAGCGGAGGGAACAGCCCGGGAACGGCTGCAGAAGCTCCTACCGCGTCCGCGATCAACAGATTCGGATTCTCCGCCGAGGCGTACTTGTAGTCTCCCATTTCCTCCTTGCTGAACTTCCAGATGACACCGCTGTTGAGGCTTGTGGCGTTGATGACCAGCCTGGGAGAATCCGGGAGCTGCGAGAGCCGCGAGCCGTGGAAGAGCAAGCGGTCGTACTCGGTGGCTGTGATGTTTGTGCGCGACCGGCTCGAGAACAGTGCTTTTCCGAACTCGATCGGATGAAAGACCACGGAGCCAGTCAGGCCGCGCATGCGCACGTTGGCCTTCAGTGCCTTCCGGAATCCATTTTCAATCTCCCCAATCGGATCACCTTGTCTCAGCACATAGTAGGCGCCGACGATCGACCCTCCGGAGACCGTGGAGACTACGTCGATCTTGTCCAGTATCGCGAGTTCGTCAAGTCGCCGAAGGACTCCCATATGGAAGGCGGATGCCCGAAACCCGCCCCCGGACAAGGCTAGGCCAATCTTCCGCTCTACGGTCTTCCCATCGACTTCTACCTCGATCACGTCGTTTCCTCTGTATCTCGCCTTCTACGGCAGTAGGCGTCGGGAAGGGATCGGTGCAGTATCGTTCTTTAGTCCGTCGGAATTGCCCAGACCTCGGCAGCCACCGCCCCCTCAAGTGAGTTCTCTTGTGGATCGGGCAAGCCCCGCAGGAAGTCGAAGCCCGTGAGTTCCTCGAGCTCGTCGATCGATACGAGGTACGCGTCGAATTCCTCTGGGACGCGCTCGGTCACCGCCCGGTTCGGAACCAGAAACGCCATGGCGTCGTGCCCCCCACTCGCGGCCTTCGCAACAACGATCTTGAAGTAGTGTGTCGGAACAGCCACCTCGTTCTTGCCGATCACGCTGTACTCGACGAGGCCGTCCTCATTGCCATCATCATCCACGAACGCAGGACCCGTAATGATCCAGAGATCTCCCCGGGCAGCTGCCAGCTGCTGGATATGATCCTCAAGCAGTCTCCAGCGATTCTGGTTCAGCCGGGGGGCCTGAGGTGTCATGTTCGACAGCAGAAAGCTTTCTCGAACGACTCGTCTACCTCTACCTTTCTGATCCGCCGCGGCAGCCTGGTGGCCACGGTCGAAGCCTGAACTCTTGTAGTCGGAGCGCTCTGCTCGCCGGCCCGGGCGCAACACGGGATCCGCCTTGAACGCTGCTGTTCCCGGACGTGTTTCCGTCCCTTCGACGTAGGCCTCCTTTAGGTGGAAGGATACCCAGTCCGCGATCAGGTCTACGTTGTTGTGTGCAAGCGTGTGCCCCTCGCGAATCACCAGCGTTCGGTTACCCGGCATTTGAGTGGTGGGAATCCCAAAGGGGTTGTGCTCGTCAAGCCAGGTCTCCTGCTGGTCGTTCAGGCCGGCTGCGGCGGCGAGTTCTGCTGTGGCGTTGGGGGCAAGCCGAAATCGGCGGTTGTCGGGCGCTGTATCCCCGGCGGGAAGGGCGTTCCCAAGCAGAGCGATCGCCAGCGGTACCGCAGCCGCAGTGTTGCGCGCCGCGCTCACGGTGTACCTGTCGCTGGTGCTGCGGGGGTATGCGAAACCGTCTTGTTGGACAAGTAGCCGGTGTGGCTGATGCCAAGCAGGACGTTCATGCCGTCCTGGATCGGCGGAAGCTGCGTTATCGCGTCTTGGGCCTCCCGGAACATTCCGGCGAGTGCTGATGCGTAAGCAAGGAAGAGTACAAATGTAAAGAAGAACATCTGGACCTTACCCAAGTCGAGCACGGCTGCGTTGCCGAGTTCTTCTCCCTTGAGCATGTCTGCCCAACGAGCCTGTAGGGGGCTTGTGTTCGCAACGACAATGTTGTCGCTATCCCAGACTTCGTCATAGCCTTCATCTTTGAGCGCCTGCATCCCCAGGTTCTTGGCTTCGGAGGTGGCCTTGCCCTTCGTCGTGAGGATCGCGGGTGAAGCGACCAGAGAAGCGGTGCTGATTCCCATCAAGACAAAAAGCTGTTGCGGAATGGTGAACTCCAGCGGGTCCCACCCCACCGCAAGGTTCATCAGCGCGGCGGTGAGAATCCCTGAGAGGACCAGGAGCGTCCAGCCGGCGAACTGGAGCCTCGAAAGGCTCATCCGGTTTCGCTGGTCAATCAGCAGTCCACGCCAGTTCTTGCTGACTCCGTGTCCGGCGATGACCCCGAAAGCCGCGAGGAGCAGCAGAATCGCGAGCCAGACGCCGACCGGGTTCGATTGGAGTGTCTCGCTGGTTCGAAACTGCCAGGCGAGAATCCCGATCAGCAAGAGCACGAAACCAAGCGCGGCGGCGTGTGTCGTATCCCATGCACGTTCCCTGCGCCGCTCCGCGGCCGCGGCTTCACGTGAAGTCTGGGGATCTGCCATTGCTCCTACCTCCTCGAATGTGAGCCCGGTTGGGCAAGCCAAGCATGAAGGCAAGGTGTTGGCGCGCAGTGTGAACCCGTTCACACCAAAAGACCAGCCCCTCAGGTATCATCTATTAGGGGAGGGGCATGGACCAGACCGACGGACAGGAGCGGCTCCCCGAGGTCCTCGAGCGCCTCGAGCGCTCGAGCGGGCGTGGCCTCGACCGGTGCATCGAGACGGCGGCCGCGCTCCAGGCCTGGCGGCTCGACAACGGCCTCACCAAGACGGCCGGGGTCACCCGCACGGTCGCCCTGATCGCGGCTGGCGAGTTCGATCCGGACCTCCGGGAGGCCCTCGCATCCGCGAAGCTCGACTGGTCCCTTCTCCATGACGCGGCCGGCCTCGCCACGTTCCCCGACGTCGCCAAGCGGGCCGTCGACCTGCCGCTCCACGTGGAGCTGATCTACGCCCTGGAGCGCTTCGCGGATGCGAGGGCCTCCCGGAGGTCCGGATCGAGCTCGACGGCCGAGAGAAGAGGAAACCCGAGGAGGGGCGGAATCCCAAGCAGAGGGAAAAGCGGAAGAGGAAGACGAAGCACGAGTTCTTGTTCGCCTGGTTCAACGCCTGGGAATACGAGCAGACCGGCAACCTCGCGGCTGGCCTCGCCCAGGAGACCGTGAAGGCGCTGGTCGACGACCTCGGTCCCGCCGAGCGGTTGTGGCTGCAGGTTCGCTTTGCATGGCGGGAGCACGGCTGGCGGTTCGCGCGGACGTCGCTGGCCGCGTTCACCGCCCTCGCCGGCGTGGTCCTGGGTGCCCGGATGGTCGCCACGGCCATGGGTACGCTGCCCACGGAGTCGGTTGACGGCGTCTCGGTCGGTCTTGGAGGGGGCCTCGCGCTCGGAGCCGCCGTCATGGCTGCGCGCTTCCTCGGCAACGTCCGCGAGCTCTGGAGCCACCCCCTCGCCGACCAGATGGTCTCCTACCTGAAGCTCCCCGACTACGCGAAGCACCTGGGGCTGATCCCAGTGCTCCACCGCCATCTGGCCGAGCTGTGCAAGCTCCGCGGCATCCGCCGTGTTGACCCGGAATCCAAGGGCACGCGGCGGCGGCTCGTCGTCTTCGTCGACGCCCTGCGGCTCGTGATGGTCATCCCCGAGGTAGTCCTGATCGTCGGGATCGATGCGCGGATCGCCTTCCGCGCCGTGGGCAGCCACTACAAGGGCATGGCCGACGAGCAGACCTCGGCGCAGGACATCGCCCGCGACTTCCTCGGCAAGATCATCCAGCTCCCGATTCGGCTGGGGCGCCCGGACGACCTTAGCGCCTTCGTCCACGGCCTCTTCGCATCGGGCGACGGGCGCGAGCGGAGCTACGCGAGTGAGCGGGCCCTTGCCAGCCAGGCGACGTCCGCAGGCGCCGGGACGGAAACTCCCGAGGGCACTGAACCCGACGAGCAGGAGGGGGAGATGGCCCCCGCGCCGACGAAGGAAGGCGCATTGGACAAGGAGGGCTCCGGAGGAATCCAGCCGTCGCCCGATACCCAGTCCGCAAAGGCCGCCGTCCGTGCCGACCTCGATCTCGCGCTCGATCTCGACATGACGCACGGGGGCGTGGATCCGAGGCGGTTCGAGGCGTTGGCCAAGACCTTCGAGATCGACAATCCGAGGAGGCTGCTGCGGCTGCGCAACTGCTACCGGCTGCTGAAGGTGTTCGATCTCCAGCGCGCAATGCGGATCGAAGCGCACGAGCGTCGCGAGGACTCGCTCCTGATGGCGGCCCTGTTCTGGCAGGAGTTCCTGTGCGCGGCCAAGCCTGAGGTGCAGGCGAGCTGCGAGGACGTACTCGAGGGCAAGGCCAAGGTGGGCACGGTCGAGGATCCCGCGGCGAGGCGGGTCGTGGAGAGCTTCGCGAAGCAGGTTGCAAAGGAGCCGGCCTGGAGCGCGAGCAGGCTCCGGGACGCGCGCGAGTTCGTGCGACGCCTGGTGCTCCCGCGCGGCGAGGGCGGTGGCAGGGCCGTGCCCCCGACCCCACACTCGAAGTGACGGGCTGACGCCTGCGCCGGACTGCTCACCTGACGCCCGCGAACGCGGCGGCGTTCCAGGACGAAGCGCCACGATGACAATCCCTGCAACGTTCGCTCCTGCCGCCTCGGCGCTATTCGGCTGCTGTCACTTGAGCCACTTCATGAGTTCGAACAGGCCAGCCGCCACGAGTGCGCCGATCATTTCCAGGAGCGCGAGGATATGCTCCGCGGCGGCCACGTCCCCTCCCTTGAGGTTCGTCTAGGCGGGTCCGGATTACCGTACGGCCTCCATCTACGTCGTCTTGATCTGCAGCTCGAGGTGCAAGTTCCGAAATCTTAGACGGAAGGCAGCCAGGAACAGTAGTCCCGATCCCACGAGGGAATCTCCGGTGTTAGGAGATTCGGGTTTCGGAGACATTGCAGTTGTGATTCAATTGAGTCGACATGGATTCAAGTCAAGAACCCGCTTTGGGAAGAGGCATTCCGCCCTGAGGGGGCACTCTTCTCCGCCCTGATCCGACGATCACTGACCTCGCCAAGGAGCCCTCCATGCAATCGAACTGCCCTCGCAATCACGGCCTAAACTGCATCCTCCCGCCTTACATCGTCGAACATATGTCCAGGTCCGACGATCCTGACGTCCGAAAGCTCGCCATGGAAACGATGGAGACAGGCGCCGAGGCGCGTGCGGTTCGAAGCCTGTACTCGACAATGCCTGCAATGGCCGCAATCCCTTCGGCGGGCCAGAAGAAGGAGCGCCTCGTTTACGACCTCAAGGGCAAAGGAATGTGGGCGCTCCCCGGGAAACTCGTCCGGGAAGAAGGCGACAAGAACACGAAAGACACTGCCGTAAATGAGGCCTACCGACACGCCGGCTACGTGTACGATTTCTACAAGAAGGTGTATGAGAGGAACTCCCTCGACGACCATGGAATGGCACTGATCTCAAGCGTTCACCTCCGCAAGAAGCACAACAACGCTTATTGGAATGGCGAGCAGATGATCTATGGAGACGGTGACGGTGTGCGCTTCATCCGTTTTACCAAATCGCTCGATGTGGTCGGCCACGAATTCTCTCACGGCGTGGTCACTCATACCTGCAATCTCGAGTACAAGAATGAGTCGGGTGCATTGAACGAGCATTTCGCCGACGTGATGGGCGTGTTGGTGCGCCAATGGCGCAAGAAGGAGAGCGCGAAGTCAGGTGACTGGACGGTCGGCAAGGACTGTCTGGGACCCAACGTGGACGCCTCCGGGCTCCGGACCTTCCTCGACGAACTTGCCTTTGAAGACGACCCGATCATGGGGACAGACGCTCAACCCAAGCATCTGGACAACAAGTACAAGGGCACTGACGACTACGGAGGTGTCCACATTAACTCCGGCATTCCGAACCACGCCTTCTACTTGACGGCCTACGAACTCGGCGGCAAGGCCTGGACCCGCGCAGGACGCATCTGGTACGACACCCTCACTCTGCTCCGGCCGACGAGCGACTTCGACGAGATGGTCGAGGGCACACTCAAGGCAGCGACCGCGCTCTTTGGAACCGGGAGCAAGGAGCTGAAGGCAGTGAAGATCGGGTGGAAGGGGGTAGGCTTGTCTTGACCGGCGGGAGTCTACCCGGGGTTTGGGGAGGCCAACGATGAAAGTCTGGTTCCGTCAGACTGGGGGCATTGCAGGCCAAGTTCGCGGCTGCGAGGTCAATGGTGAGGGTCTCGACGAGAGTGAGCTTCGCGAACTAAAGGGCCTCGTCGAGCCCTTGACGACCGAGCCTCCGTCCAGCGCCGAGTCGAAGGCTCGTGACGTGGAGATCTACGAATTTCGGGTCGAGCAGGATGACGGGAGCTTCGTCAACGTCAGCTTCGACGAATCTGTCTTGACCGAGCGCTTGGCGCCCCTCGTCGAATTCGTGCAGGACCGATCGGGCCCGCGAAAGCTGGAGGACCCGAGTTGGCCCTCCAGCCTCGGTGCGGCCACCGAGATCGCCGTCCAGGCGATCTTTTTCGACATTGGCGACACTTTGGGGCGGGCCATTGCCGATTCCCACGGAAAGCTGCGCATCGAACCGATTGTCGGCGCACTGGCGAGCCTCGAGGCATTTCAGGAGTTGGGTTTCCCGCTCGGGGTGGTCTCGAACACCCCAAGCGGCTTTTCACAAGAGAAAATGGACGCCCTCCTCGAGGAGTGTGGGATGCTTGTTTTCTTCGGGGAAGAGCTGCGGGTCTACAGTTCAGTCGTCGGCCTCGACAAGAGCACGCCGGAGATCTTCGAATTGACAGCAGGACGAGTACCAAGTGTTGGCTCTTCAACCGGCCTCCTTTACATCGGCGAAGACTCCGACGAGCGGGCCAACGCGGAGGCTGCGGGTTGGAACGTGGCCCCAGATCTCTCGACAGGTCTGGAGATGGTGCTCACAGCGCGGCGTTAAATTCCTCGACTTCTCTCTCCAGGTGGTTCACTGGTAGTCCTCGCGGTTCTAGGCCTATCCGCCCAGTGTGAGCCAGTTGAGCCAGGGAAGCGCCGCGGCCAATGCCACCGGGATACTCACCGGAACGCCAGTCCCCAGGCGCTGCATTACTTTTCTTGATATTCCTGAGCCTGGTAGGGTCGAGGGCTGGCGCGGTGGTCCGTAAGGCGGTGGCCTTGTCTGTATCCCGGGTTTCCCCGTTCGTGCCCGTGTAGACCCCACCGTGACTCCGTTTCCAGCCCCCGCCACATCGAACGCAGCATGCGGATT
>JAAETT010000074.1 GCA_024228115.1 bacterium | reverse complement strand
GTCAAGTCAATCCGATACCGCTTCTTCGACATACGGGCCCCATGAATCGGCCCGCGACACGGCGAGAACCGATTGGCTGCGGGGGACGCAGTGCTTAGCATGACAACACTTCCGCCTTTGGTCGATACAAGGGACTAGGGTGATGCGGGACGGTGCGAGGAGCTCGCGTTCAACGGCCATCGTCTCGAAGTGCCTTTTGGCGTTCGGCCGCTCGCCTGGCCGTTGAAACGCCGACTTCGGTACAGCCTCTGTTCGAAGGAGGCACGGAAGTACTGCTTCTCCATATCCAGCGGCGTGGAGTGCTTGGGCGACGAGGAGCGGTGGCCACAAGCCGCCTTTAACCAACACGCCGCTTCGAGGTGCTGGCACCAGCGTCACTCTCGGGCCGAGGACCTCCTCGAGGTTGCTTTCTTCGAACACCTTCGCCAGGCGAACCATCGCTTGCTGCAAGATGGCATCGGAGCCCCTCTTCACCGCGTCCCTTACCCGTCGCGACCGCGCGGAAGGTTCGGAAGTCCCCCGAGGCGAGTAGGCGAGAAAACTTCCGAAGACGATTTCAGAGAGAAGCGGATTCGCCACGTGGGAACTCCGGCATCTCGTCAAGTACGAGCTCCAGGTTCCCACGGGAGAGGACTTGGGCTCCGTAGCGAATCATCTCACTCGGCCAGGTGAGGTTCGGATTGTTCGCGACGCTCTCCATGAGGAAGAGCAGCCGTCCCAGTCGAAGCGCCTCCCAACCCTGGTGCAGCGTCCCGCTCTTCTCTCCGGCCTCAACGATGACCGTGGCGTCTGTGATGAGTGCCATCGTCCGGTTTCGCATCGGAAAGTTCTTCCGGCCGCCAGGTGTTCCGGGGGCGAACTGCGATACGACAAGCTGCTCTTGCATCATTCGTTCCTGAAGCGACCGGTTTTCTTTCGGGTAGTACTGGTCAAGCGGTGTCCCGAGAACCCCAATCGTCGAGCCACCCGCCGAAATAGCTGTCTCGTGAGCGACTGCATCGATTCCAAGAGCGAGCCCGCTTACGACCGTGATTCCATGTTCCACGAGCGCACTCGAGAAGAAGCGGGCGCGAGCCAACGCATCGTCTGAGGCATTTCGCGAACCGACCACCGAAACACGGCGGCCTTCTGCGAGAAGCGACAGGCGCCCAGAAGCAAAGAGCTGCTTCGGAGCGTTTTTTTGCTCCACTTCATTCAGCGGTCCAAGTAGGTCTTCGGGTGTCATCGCTCGGTTGTTCTCGGTGGTCATCATAGTGCTTCGGAGAGGTTCTCTCTTGCTCTATCACAGTTTGTTGGTGCGGCGCGAGTTGAATCCGACCCAAGAACGGAACAGGGCGACCCAGAGCGGATAGTCGCTCTGGACGCGTCCCGACGAGTTTCTCGGGTATCATGCTCGCCGAATCGGAGCCTCCCTGGCCCCGCCAATCGACTGACACTCGTCCGGGAGACACCAAGAATGGAGCGAGATTTGACTCGCATGCTCTCAATCGCGTGCCCCTAGACCAGCCAGAAGGAGCCCCCCCATGACTCGAGTTCTTGCATGCCTGGTAGTCGCCCTAGTCTTCGGTTGCACCCACCTCAGCGATACGACCCGACCGCCTCGCGATATGGGCCGAGCGGAGTTGGCTGCAACAGACGAAGGTGATGAGCATCCCTACGCACCGCGCCAGGCCAGCCAAGAGCGAGCCCCGCTGCGTGTGCCCGCACCCGTTCCCCAGCCTCCAGATGGACCTTCGGATTTTATCGCGATGGCCGCTCCGACCGTGACCGAAGCGGCATCCGGACGGGAGGCCTACTTCGGCCTTCTCCACGCTCACACTATGTTCTCCGATGGCTCGGGAACGCCTCTCGAGGCGTTCAGCATGGCTCGCTCCGAGGGTCTCGACTTCCTTGCCGTTACGCCGCACAACCACGCCAGCGCGGAGAGGGGAATACGGAAAAAGTCGCATGGGCCCCGAAAGGACGGTGTCATGATTGCCGTCACTCCAGAGCTCTATAGCTCCTCCGACCTTGTTTCTGTGACTAGGAACTTCAAGGATGGCAACGGAGCCCAGCAGAGGCAGAGCCTCAACGTGAGGCCACTTGTCCAGGCAGCGGCGCAACGGACCGACGACGACTTTGTCGCGCTGTACGGCCAGGAATTCTCGACCATCTCCAATGGCAACCACGTGAACGTTTTCGGCATCGACTCCCTCATTACGGTTCCGAAGGGTGAGCACGGCCAGCTCTACGCTCTCCTCGAGGGCCTCCCCGCGCCCCTGGTGGTTCAAATGAACCACCCAAACTTTGCCAAGGACCTCTTTCACCCAAGTACGGAGCCGAATGACCGGGACGACGACTACGGCCTCGACGATTTTGGGCACAGCTTTGCAGCGCTGACCGCCGGCGCCGACAAGTTCCTGATGCTGATAGAAGTCATCTCCGGTCCGGCCACGACCATGGATGTCTTCAACCGACAGCCTCGCCGAAACGAGCACGAACGGGACTACTATTTCTATCTGAGCCAAGGCCTTCACGTGAGCCCCAGCGCGGGGCAGGACAACCACTGGAAGGACTGGGGCAAGAAGACGCCGTCAAGGACCGGTGTCATCGCCGAAGAGCTGACCGAATCAGCACTTCTGCAAGCTATGTGTAGACGCTCACTCAGAAGCGTAGAAATCTGATCATTTGGCCGGGGGGCGACGCAGCCCGCCGTTCCGGATTCCGATTCAGATCTTCCGGGTCGAAAGGTCCTTGACCCAGGGCGAACGCCCTCCCGGCTCGACCG
>JAAETT010000073.1 GCA_024228115.1 bacterium | reverse complement strand
CGGTCGAGCCGGGAGGGCGTTCGCCCTGGGTCAAGGACCTTTCGACCCGGAAGATCTGAATCGGAATCCGGAACGGCGGGCTGCGTCGCCCCCCGGCCAAATGATCAGATTTCTACGCTTCTGAGTGAGCGTCTACACCAGCTATTTCCGCCACGTGTTCAGCGTCGCCGACCCCGGCTCCATCGACGGACTGATTCTCTCGGTGCAGCGCGATGACGGTGCCGTCGCCTACCTGAACGGCACCGAGGTGTTCCGCTCCAACATGCCGACCGGGACGATCAACCACCTCAGCCATGCCTCCAGCGCCGTAGGGGGCTCCGGAGAGACCAGTTTCAACCAACAGGGGGTACCCGCCTCGTTTCTCGTCCCCGGCGACAACGTTCTGGCCGTCGAGATCCACCAGGCGAATGCCACCAGCTCCGACATCAGCTTCGACCTGGATTTGCAAACGGGACCCGCTGTCCCCCCACTGGCGCGAGCGCCCTATCTCCACAACAGCACGACCAGCAGCGTCGTGGTGCGATGGCGGACCACCCTCCCTCTCGGAAGCCACGTCGCCTACGGCCCGGCCCCAGGAAGTCTCACCAGTTCCGTCACCAATCCCACGCCTACTACCGAACACGAGGTCGTGATCTCGGGGCTGCTCCCGGGAACCACATACTACTACTCCGTGGGAACGACCACCGAGACTTGGGCGGGGGACGATTCTGATCACTATTTCAGGACCCAGCCGACGCCGGGAACGCGCCCATCGGTCCGCGTGTGGGTGATCGGTGACTCTGGCGAGTGCGCCGTCTCCGCTCAGGGGTGCACGGACGCGGGAAATGTGCGCGACGCGTACCTCAATTTCGCAGGCGGCAACTTCGCCGATGTCTGGCTGCTGCTCGGAGACAACGCCTACGACAGCGGGACGGACGAGGAGTACACGGCGGGATTCTTCGACGTATACCCCGAGGTGATGCGCAACACGGTGATCTGGCCCACGCCGGGCAACCACGAGTTCTACTCGTCCGACTCACCCACCGAATCCGGCCCGTATTACGACTCCTTCAGCATGCCGATCCTGGGAGAGGCCGGCGGCGTCGCGAGCCTCACGGAGGCCTATTACTCCTTCGACTACGGCAACATCCACTTCGTCTCTCTCGATTCTCACGACACCGATCGGTCGGCCCCCGCCAACCCCGAGACGAACATCTGCCCACCCGGGGAGGGTGGCGCTATGTACCAGTGGCTCTGCGCGGACCTGGCCGCGACGGACAGGGACTTCGTGATCGCATTCTGGCACCACCCGCCCTATACCAGGGGTTCGCACAACTCGGACAGCTGCAGCGACTCCGGCGGGCGAATGTGCGACATGAGGGAGCACTTCCTCCCGGTGCTCGAGTACTACGGCGTCGACCTGCAGCTCACCGGTCATAGCCACTCCTACGAACGTTCGATGCTGATCGATGGCCACTACGGTCTCTCGAGTGAGTGCGCCGGCGGGGAGTGTCTCATCGACGGGGGGGACGGCGATCCGAGCGGCGATGGCGCCTATCAGAAGGCGACGCTGGGAATGGCACCGGGCGAAGGCGCGGTCTACGCGGTGGTGGGAAGCTCGTCGAAGATCAGCGGGGGATCGCTGAACCACCCCATAATGGAGATCTCACTCAACGAACTCGGCTCCCTGGTGGTCGACGTAGACGGCCACCAACTCGACGCCACTTTCATCGACGACGCGAGTACCGTCCGGGACCGGTTCCGGATCGTGAAGGGACCGGCCTGCGGCGACGGTATCGACAACGATGGTGACGGACTCGCGGACTACCCGGACGATCCCGGATGCGACGATGCGACGGACGTCTCCGAGCGCGCGGTATCTCTGGTCTGCGACGATGGCGTGGACAACGACAGCGATGGAGTCGCCGACTACCCCCTGGACCCGGGCTGCTTCGCTCCACAGGGGAACCTGGAAGGCACCCGGTGCGACAACGACCTCGACGATGACGGTGACGGTGACGGTGACGGAAAGATCGATTGGGACGGTGGTCTCGGGGGGGGGCTCCCCGATCCCGAATGCACCATTCCCCTGCGCAACAGCGAGAAGGCGCGGATCTGCGGCCTCGGATTCGAGGTCGCCCTGCTGCTGACACCTCTCCAATTCCTCTGGCGCCAGCGCCGCCGAAGGAGTTGAACCTCCGAACGAAGTCTGCCTCTACAGGGCGAGCAGAGGGGTTCACCCAGGTCCCACTGGGCTTGCACTGTTGGCGATCCGTCCTCGATCTCCCGCGTCGGGTGTACGTTCTACTTGGCAAGGCACCCCTTATCGGACAAAAATCCCCTGTTGGAACTCCTGTCCTCTCGTTGCTGGCATCGCTCGCGAAGAGCGACGCTCGGATGCCTGTCAGCGTAGAGCCGAGGCTGCGCGACCCGTGACCAGGGGGAGGTCGAGATAGGTGGAGATTCCGGCTTCCGCGCGACATACGTAGGGGATGGCATTGACGCAGTGGTGGGCGGTGGCGACAACGCCGGGGTTTCGTTTCAGGCCGGCCTCTACGGATTCGGGATGGAGGCCGTGGAAGTCGACGCTTACCGACGGGTCGCCCTGGACCTCTACCTCGAAACGCTCGCGTTTTGGGCCGAAGCGCCAGCACGGATCGAGATTCTCCTCCCCCATGAGCCAGTTCACTCGCACTCTGATCACCGCCTCGCCCCGCACCAATCCCTCCCAGGTGAAGCGCTGGGCCGCGACGTGTCCCGGTTGTATGGCACCGATGGGCGATTCGATGGGGGCCGTTGCCACCGCCATCTCGTGGGTTGCGCGTTTCTCCGCATCCAGTTTCATGCCCGTGGCGTCGGCGACCATGTCGATCGACTGGCAGAATCCCCTGCCGAGGAGGCCCAGCATGGGGCTGGCTTTGGCGTCTTGCGGAGTCTTTCCGAATAGCATGACTTCGCCCACCACAAACGGGGCGTCGTAGGTGCGAATGTCCGAGAACTCCTCCGCGCGCACGTAGGTAATGGCGCTTGAAAAGGCGGAGATGGTGAGCGGTAGGCGCTCGGTAATGCCACCTGGGTGGATGCCCGTACCGTGCAGGGTGGAGTTGCCTCGTTCGCAGGCAGCTCGGATGGCCTCGCAATCGGTATCTCGGAATGGATAGAACCAGCCGAGGGGGGTCACTACGTTCTTGCCGGACGCGAGGATGCGCGCCACCTCTTCGGTATCGGGAAGCAGGGGGCTATAGAGCACGCAGTCGGCTTTCAGGGCGAGGATCTCCTCGATGTCGCCAGTGCTGGCGATGCCCATGTGTTTTCCGCCGCTGATCTCACCCGCATCCAGTCCGGCCTTGTCTTTGCTGTGAACCCAGCAGCCGACGAGTTCGAGCTCCGGGTGCTCGGCAATGCCCTGGATGGCCGCACGGCCCACGCCGCCCGTGGCCCACTGAATGACGCGATGAATCATGTCGCTCTCCCTGTTTGCCGGAGTCCAGAGTTCAGGTGTACTCGTGCAGCCCCGCCGCCTTCTCGGCCTCGAAGAAGGCCAACAAACGGATAGGGATTTCAGCAGGGGCTAGCGCATGTCCTCCGGCGTCTGCTTCTCCATGACGTCCTTCGCGACCATCGCCAACCAACTGCGCGGCATGATCCGGAATGCTGCGTTCGCCCGCAGCCAGTTGAACCAACCCGAAATGACAGAGGGTTGATGGCCGAGCGCATCGAGCGCCACCTCGACCACGTGGGCGGCGGGCTCTCCGGCGTGCGGGATCTCGCCCGCCACCTCCATGAACTCGCTCTCGGTCGAGCCGGGCAGCAGCGCGAGCACGTCGACTCCGGTACCGCGCAGCTCTCCCCACAAGCCTTCCGCCAGCAGATTGTCGAAGCTCTTCGTTGCGCTGTAGAGCGCATGCAGCGGGAGCGGCTGAGAACCGGCGACCGACCCGGTGAAGATCACGGCGCCCCGCCCCCGCTCGCGCATTCCCGGAAGCAGCTCTGCCGTCAGCGCGACGGGCGCCGCACAGTTGAGCTGAACCATCTGGGCCAGCCGATCCCGATCCTGTTTGTCGAAGCGGCCGGAATAACCCACACCCGCGTTGTTCACGAGCATGCCGATCTCGAGATCGGCGACCTGCGAGAGCAACAATTCGACACCGGTTGCGGTAGCGAGATCGACCGGAACCGTGCGGACGTCTACGCCGTGCTCGCGTGTGAGCTGTTCGGCGAGTTCCTTGAGGCGATCTTCCCGACGAGCCGCGAGCACACAGGAAAACCCTTCGCGGGCCAACGCCCTGGCAAACTCGGCACCGATTCCAGCGGAAGCACCGGTGATGATCGCCCATCCGCCGTAGCGCTCACTCAGTGGCCCACTCGTCTCGCCCTGGAAGAGCTCCCGCGCGTTCCACAGGGCGATCGTCGGAAGCATGAAGAACGCACCCGCAAGCAGCCCGACGACCCACGCGCCTTCGGCTTCCGTGTACAGCATCGGCCAGATCAGCATCGAAACGACGACCTGGCCCGCGTAGACGGCCGCCCAGGGCCACATCCAGGAATGCAATCGCCAGAAGCCGATCATGCCGGCCGCGTAGACGAACCAATGGGGAATCTCCAGGGCTTTTGCCCAGAGCCCATGAAAACGCACGCCGAACCAGACTTCCTCGTCCGCCGCGATCGGCTTGATGAAGAGATCCCATGGCATGTAGACCAGCGCCATGAAGGCGCAGAACAGCATCAGTGCATTCATCCAATGCGGACGCCGAGAGAAATGGTGACGAAGCCAGCTGCCCATGGGTTTCTCCGCGAAGGGGGAACGGGAGGGTAGCCCGCCCCGGAGCCGCCGGGAATCAGGGGCGCTGAGCCTCGAAGCATTCCAGGCTTCCGCCTCCGGTCTCGAGCGGGAGCTAGCTGGAGCGCAGGGCAGCGACGACCTCCCCGTAGCGCCCGTCGTCATCGGGATCCTTCGGCATACGGAGGCTGATCGCGGAAGCCACGCCGGCGTAGCGGCTCGCCAGTTCCCCGGCGATGTCGTCATAGGCTGCGGACGGCACCAGCACATCGAGCATCTCGTCGTTGATCAAGCTGGACATTCCGGCCCAGTCGCCCTTGCGCGTCTTCTCGAGCAGCGTGCGCCCGACCTCGCCCCAGCCGTGGTGCTCGAGCGTGGCCCAGTAGGCAGGCGTCGAGTAGGTGAACGCCAGGATCTCGCGAGCGGCCTCACGCTCCGCGGAGACAGCCGCCATGTCCGGCCCCGTGGCCGTCATCGGATTCGCGATGACCTCGATCTCGCCGACATCTCGGTCCCCAGCGTGCGCGCCCCCTTCGAGCATGCTTCCCATGACGTCGCGTAGATAGCCAGGGCTCGAGTTCGTGGGATGTGCGATGACCTTGTTGGCGACCTCTCCCGCCACAGTGGTCATCTTGGGCCCGATCGCACCCAACATGATCGGGAGGTCCGGGTGGTCGATCGGGCCAGGACTGAAGAAGGGTTGCATCCTGGTCAGCGTGTAGCTCTCGCTCTCGTAGCGGAGCGGCGTACCGTTCTGCCAACACTCGAAGATGGCGCGCAGGGCCCCGACGTAGTCGCGCATGCGCGCGGCCGGCGCCGACCAGGGCATGCCGAAGCGTTTTTCGACATTGCCCCGGACCTGGGGGCCGAGACCGATACCGAAACGACCCCCACTCATCCTGGCGAGACTCCAGGCATCCTGGGCCAGGAGCATCGGGCTGCGCGCGAACGCGACCACGACGCCGGTGAGCACATGGATCCGTTCCGTGTGTTCCAATGCCAGGAGCGAACCCAGAATGGCGTCGTTCACCGCTTCGGGGATGATCAAGCCATCGAAGCCCAGACGTTCTGCGCGCTGCGCATGAGCCGGGTAGTCGGCAAGCGGCAGGTGGATATCGTCCACCGACGCGTAGACGCGCACGGTCTTACGCCATGGGCAGCGCGAAGCCATCCTCGACGGGTTTCTTCCCCTCGAAGAAGCTACCGAGCACCTTGTCCAGTTCGTCGACGCTCCACGGGGCTTCATTCTCGTGATCGAGCGCCGCCTGGGGGCGCTCGTAGACACGAATGTGCTTGCCCCAGAGTTGCAAGACCTGGCCGGAGACGTGTGCGGCCTGAGGCGACGCGATCCATGCGATGAGCGGCCCGATGTGCTCTGGAGCGAAGGTATCGAAGCCTTCCTCGGGCTTTCCGAAGATCCCGGCCCACGGCCCGCTCATGGTCATCCGCGTTCGGGCCCGGGGAAGCACGACATTCGCTGTCGCGCCGAAGCGCTGGCATTCACGCGCCGCGGACATCGTGAGATAGGTGATCCCGGCCTTGGCCGCGGCGTAGTTGGGCTGGCCCACGTTGCCCATCAAGAAGGAATCCGATGCCGTGCTGATGAGTCGTCCGTAGAGCGGATCCCCCCCTTCGGCTTTCGACTTCTCACGCCAGTAGGCCATGGTGTGCCGGATCATCGCGAAGTGGCCCTTCATGTGAACCCGGATCACCGAGTCCCACATTTCTTCGGTCATCTTCACGATCATGCCGTCGCGGGAGAAGCCCGCATTGTTCACCATGATGTTCAGATCGCCGAAGGTATCGACGGCCGTGCGAACGACGCGTTCGGCGTCCTCCCAGTTGGCGACATCGCCGAAAGCCGCGACCGCCTTGGCGCCGAGGGCTTCGATTTCCTGGACCACGGCCTGGGCCGGCTCTTCACTCGTGCCCGAGCCATCGGCCTGGGTACCGAGATCGTTGACGACCACGCTGGCGCCATGACGCGCCAGCTCCAGGGCTTCGATCCGTCCGAGGCCCTGGCCTGCGCCCGTCACGATGGCGACTTTCCCGTCGAGAATTCCCATCTCACTCTCCCGTTCGTTGTTGACCCGTTCGTTTTCTTAGATGCGCTCGATGATCGTGGCGGTACCGACAGCGGAGCCGCAGCACATGGTGATGAAGGCCGTGCTCTTGTCCTGACGTTCCAGCTCATGAAGGGCCGTGACCAGCAAACGAGAACCCGTGCATCCGACAGGGTGGCCCAATGCGATCGCTCCACCGTTCACGTTGACCTTGTCCGCGTCGATCTGGGGGAAGCTCTTCAGCCACGCAAGCATCACGCCCGCGAACGCTTCGTTGCATTCGAAGAGATCGATATCCGTGAGCGAGACCCCGGAGCGCTTCAGGATCTTGTGCGTTGCATCGATCGGTCCCTCCAGGAGGGTCGACGGGTCGCAACCAGTGACCACCTCATGGACGATCCGCGCCCGCGGCCGAAGCCCCAACTCCTTCGCGCGTTCCGCGGTCATGTAGAGAAGGCCCGCTGCGCCGTCCGATACCTGGGAAGAGGTTCCCGCCGTGTGGACACCGCCCTCTTGGACTGGCTTCAAGGCCGCGAGGCCTTCGAGGGTCGTGTCGCGCAGGCCTTGATCTCGGCTGACCTGTTTCATCTCACCGGTCGGCGCACCATCATCACCTAGCACCGGAGCTTCGACGGGAAGAATCTCCCGATCGAAACGTCCCTCGTCCCAGGCCTGCTTGGCGAGGGTCTGGCTGCGCAGGCCGAGAGCATCCGTTTCGTCCCGGGTGATTCCGAACTTCTCCGCGATGAGTTCGACACCGATGAATTGGGACATCGGCTCCTCCCAGGGAAAGTCCTCGGGGAGAAAGAAACCGGGGCCGTTCATCACGTTCATGCCCAGGCCCACATGGCTCATCAATTCGACGCCACAGGCAATGCCGATGTCGATCGAACCGGTCTTGACCAGGGCGCTCACCAGGTTGTTCGCCTGCTGACCCGAACCACATTGCACGTCGATCGTGGTGCCGGCGGTCGAGTAGTCGTCGGGCGAAATCGAAAGCCAGGCATGGCGGGCAATGTTGTTCGATTGCTCACCCGCCTGGGTGACGCATCCGCCGATGACCTGGTCCACGTCGCCAGGCTCGATGCCCGCTTTGTCGATCAGGCCACGCTGCACCTTCCCCAACAACTGGGCCGCATGCAGCCCCGAGAGATCACCCTTGCCCATCTTTCCGCGGCCAATCGGCGTGCGGAGCGCCTCGACGATCACGGCTTCCGGCATCTGCAGTACCTCCTTTTCTCAGCTCTGCTGGCCGAGGATCATTGCGGCCGTGGGGACTCCGACTCCTGAAGTCACCAACACGTGATCGTTCTTGGCGGGCTGATTCGTCGATGTCCCACGAATCAGGCGCGTGCCTTCGACGATGCCATTGACGCCATGGATGTAGGCCTCGGAAAGCTGACCACCGTGGGTATTGGTGGGCAGGCGGCCGCCATCTGCGCGCAGCGCGCCATCCTTCACGAAATCCTTGGCCTCGCCGGGCCCGCAGAAACCGAAGCTCTCGAGCTGCATCAAGACGATCGAGGTGAAGGCGTCGTAGATGATGGCCGCATCGATGTCATCCGGTCCGAGGCCCGCCATTCCGTACATCTGCTTTGCCACCAGCTCCATCTCCGGGATGTTGGAGATCTGCGGCCGATAGAAACTCGTCATCTGTTCCTGGTCGTCGCCGGAGGCCTGGGCAACGCCGCGGATGACGGCCGCCGGCTGGGCCAGATCCTTCGCACGCTCGGGGGTCGTGATGACCACGGCGCAGCCGCCATCGGTTTCCTGGCAGCAATCGTAGAGCCGCAACGGCTCACAGATCCAGCGCGCGTTCATGTACTCGTCCATCGTGAGGGGACGCTCATGAAAGAACGCGGCGGGGTTCTTCACCGCATGGTCCCGCGTGGCGATCGCCACCTCGGCGAGATCTTCGGGCTTGGCTCCAAAATCATGCATGTAGCGCTGGGTGAACATCGCCACCCAGCTGGCCGGCGTGAGCAGGCCCCATGGCATGTACCAGCTCCAGTGGATGAGATCCGTCGTGACGATGTCCCCGGAGACGCCATCGCTATAACGCTGGCCCGATCGTCCATTCAGCGCGCGATAGGCAACGACATAGTTCGCCGCACCGGTCGCCACGGCCATGACCGCCTGGTGGATGATGCCGATGGCTGCACCACCTCCGTAGCCGATCTTGCTGAAGAACGTGATGTCTCCGCAGCCTACCGAACGCGCCACCTCGACCTCATCGTTGGTATCGAGGATGAAGGTGGTGAGACCGTCGATATCTTTCGGCTGGAGGCCGGCATCGAGAATCGCCTTTCGGACGGCCTCGGATGCCAATGCCAGCTCCGAAACGCCGGAGTTCTTCGTGTACTTCGTCTCGCCGATTCCCACGATGGCGGCCTGATTGTGAAGAGTGCCCGCCATGCTCAAGCTCCCGCAGGCAGGGCCACGGTCACCTTGCCCTCAACGTGGTTGCCCCACGAGTTCTTTCCAACGACTTCCACGACGATCGTTCCGTCGTCCCCCTTCTCCACCACCTTGCCGCGCATCTTCATCGTGTCCCCTGCGACGTTGGGTGTGCCGAGCTTGATTGCCAGGCCTCTGATGCATGCATCGACGCCCGCCCAATCCGTGACGTACCGCCCGACGTAGCCATTCGTCGTCAGGATGTTCATGAAGACGTCATTCAGGCCCTGGGCATTGGCCGCTGAACGATCGTGGTGGACCGGCGTGAAATCCCGGGAGGCGATCGCGCCGCCCACGATGACCGCCGTCGTGAGCGGGACGTCCAGCGCGGGGAGCTCGTCACCCACACCGACGTCCGAAAGGGAGAGGGAAGTCGTCATACGGATTCCTCCAGTCTCGTCCTGGCGAGATCGCTACCGAGCCACGCGAGCTGCGGCGATGCCGAGCCGAGTTGAAGCTCCAAGGCCCGCGCCCACAGGAAATATCGCTGAATCGGGTAGTCCACATCCGAGCCGATGCCGCCGTGAAGATGGACGCTGGCCTTGGCCACCCTCGAACCGGCTTCCGAGGCCCAGTATTTCGCGACCGCCGCATCGCGTGCTGCCGGCTGACCGTCGGCGAGCTTCCATGCGGCTCGCCAGGTGCACCAACGCAGGGCCTCCACGTCGATGAAACAATCCGCAGCCCGGTGTTGGACGGCCTGGAAGGTTCCGATCGGAACACCGAATTGCTCGCGCTCGCGCGTGTAGCCGGCGGTGATATCGAGTGCCTGTTCGGAAACGCCAATCTGGATGGCCGCCGTAGCGACGAGCGCTCTCTCGTGGAGCCAGGTCAAGATCTTCTCACCGTCGGCTTCCTCACCGCCGAGGCGTTCGTCTGCATCGACTCTCACGCCCGAGAGCTCCATCTCGAAGAGCAGGGCGCCGGTCGAGATTCGACTTCCGGACAGTTTCACGCCCGGTCCGTTCGGATCGACGAGGAAGATCGCGACTTTGCCGTCCGCTCCTTCCAACCGAGCCGGCACGAGTATGCGATCAGCTCTGGAGGCGGCTGACACGAAGCACTTGCGCCCTTCGAGAACGAAATCGACTCCCTCGGCTCGAGCGATCGTGGCCGGGGCTGCCACCTCGGCCGAATCCGCGTCGAGCAGGGCCGCGCCCAGCTGCGCCTTGCCGGCCGCGATGCGCGGCAACCACTCCGCCTGCTGCGCCGCGGTGCCGTAGGAAACGATGGGCAACGCACCGAGCACCAACGTCTCCAGTGCAGGAACCGGCGCAACGACCCGGCCCACTTCTTCGAGCAGACAGCAGAGTTCGAGGAATCCCATCCCCATGCCGCCGTGGGCTTCGGGGATGGCGATACCGAGCAGGTTGGCCTCCGCCAGTTTCGCCCAGAGCTCATCGTCCTGTGCAGACTCGCTAGCCGACGCCTGCTTGACGCGATCCGTGGACGCTTCCTTCTCGAGGATCTCGCGAGCCAACTCGCGAACCGTCTCCTGCTCTTCGGTGAACGTGAACTCCAAGGTTCAGGCCGCCGGGCGGAAGACGGGCAGCTTCAGGCCATCGTCGCCCTCTTCTACCGCGCCCTGGACCGCCATTCCGATGTGCACGTCTTCGGGCTTGCAGCCGAGCAGATTCGACACGATCCGGGTGCCTTCCTCCAGATCGATGAGTACTGCGAGGATCGGGAAGTCATAGCCGGGGAACTGGGGATGGTGCATCACCGTGTAGGTATGCACCGTGCCCTTCCCGGAGGCCGCGATGTAACCCATGTCCATCGCACCGCACTCGCCGCACATCGGGCGCGGCGGATGAAAGAGCTTGCCGCATTGGTTGCATGTCTGGATGGGAATCTTCCCGGCCTCGACTTCGTTCCACCATGGAGCATTGTCGTGGCCCATCGGCGCCTTGATCCGCGCGGGCGCAGCGGCCGCTGCCGTCTCGCCTGAATCGGCCGCCGCAGCCTGCTGAGCGGGGATGAACTTGAGCACGCGGAACGTCAGCCAGCCGATTTCATCGCCGTTCTGGTCCGTGTAGCGCGACCGCGTGTCGATGAAGTAACCGATTCCGAGCGCCGTGGCCTTTTCTTCGGAAACCGATTCGATCACGGTCTCCTCGGTCACTTCGTCGCCCGGCTCCAGGTAGCGTGTGTATCCCTGTTCGGTATTCGTCGCGACGACGGATGTGTAGCCATGATCCGTCAGCAATTTGTGGATGCGCTGCACACCGTTGGTCGGCTCGTCGTAGCCCTCGTGCATCTCGAAGCCGTCCATCGTCCATGCCTGGAGCATCGTCGGCGGCGCGACGATCCCTTCATGGCACGAGTCCTTTGCGGCACTGGGTTCGAGATACGCGGCGTTCGTATCGCCCATCGCGTCACACCACGCCCGGATCATCGGTTCGTTCACCGCATCGCGGCCGGTCTTGGGCGGACCGATCGGCTTGCCCACGAACTCGTTCAGCTTCGCTTCGAGTTCTTTCTTCTGGTCGGGGGTCAGAGGCATTTCGTCTCTCCCTTCTGACTAACGCCGGGCGCGGGGCATCTGGAGGCCGGCCGCCGCGATGATGTCGCGTTGCACTTCGTTCACACCGCCGCCGAAGGTATTCACCATCGCCATTCGATAGGCGCTTTCGAGCAACCCGCCGAAGAGTGCTCCACCTTCCCCGCGCCGCACGATTCCAGCCTGGCCCGTGATCTCTTGCAACAACCGGTAACAATCGATCACCATCTCGGTGCCGAAGGCCTTGACCGCCGAGGATTCCGCCATTCCTGGTGTTCCCTGATCGATCAGCCAGGCAGAACGCCAGTTCATCACCTTGAGCGCTTCGACCTCGGCATAGACCTTCGCCAGGCTCTGCTGCACCCACGGCTCGTCGAGCATGCGTCCACCGCCCGGGCGTTCCGTCTTCTCCGTCCAGGCCCACACCTCATCGAACAGCCGGTCGAGGCTGGCCGGCATGGCGAGGGTGATGCGCTCCAGGTTGAGCTGCCCGGTGATCAACCCCCAGCCGCCGTTCTCAGGCCCGATCGTATTCGAGACAGGCACGCGGATGTTCTCGTAGAACGTTGCGTAGGTGATCTCACCACCGATCGTTTCGATCGGCGTCGCCGTGTAACCGGGATCGGTGGTCGGCACGAGGATGATCGAGATGCCCTTGTGCTTCGGTGCATCCGGATCCGTGCGACAGGCCAACCATACGTAGTCCGCATCGTGGGCGTGGGTCGTGTAGACCTTCTGCCCGTTGATCACCCACTCGTCGCCATCCCTAACGGCGCGTGTCTGCAACGACGCAAGATCGGTCCCCGCATTCGGCTCCGTGTAGCCGATCGAAACCATCAACTCACCGTCGCGGATCTTCGGCAGCAGCGCGTCCTGCTGCTCCTTCGTACCGTGCTGCATCAGCATCGGCCCGACCGTGTTGACGGTGATCAGCGGAAGCGGAGCGCGCGCGCGATACGTCTCATCCCAGAAGATGAATTGCTCGATATGCCCGCGGCCCTGGCCACCCCATTCTTCGGGCCAACCGATCACCAGCCAACCGTCCTTCCCCATCCGCCCCATGGCCTCACGAAACGCCGGCCCACCGAGCAGGTCCCATTCTTCATCCAGCCGCCGGCGCAGATCACCTTGCAGAAGACCGGCGTAATAGGCCCGCAGCTCCTGGCGCAGGGCCTTCTGCTCGGGGGTGAAATCGATGTGCATGGGGGAAGACAGCCTCTCGCGGTTAGCCCCATCCAGCCGGAGGAGCCTCGAGGGCAGAATTGAAACATGTTCTAGTTTTGGGCGCAAGGGCCCGACAGCCGGGGATTCCCAGTGCCTTCCGAGCCATCGGCCACCTGGCGGCCATTCGTGTCGACCAGGGGCTGATGCGTCCGATCGATCGGCGGCAGAACTGCCGGATCAGGCTGAACCGGAGCAAGGGGCTCTGGGGAAACGGGGCGCCCGCGTACGCGGCGCTGCTAGTCAGCCCTCACGCCGCAACGCGATTCCATGTTTCTCGACCAGCCGGTAGATGGCCGCGCGGCTGCGCTGCATCCGCTCAGCGGTATTCGTGACGTTTCCGCCGGTCTCCTGGAGGTTTCGGATCAGCATTTCCCGCTCTTCCAGCTCGCGGTGCGCGCGCAGATCAGCAACGGAGGGGCGGAGTTCTTCGAGCACGGCTTCCACCTCCGGCAGGCCGATCTGCGGATGCTCTGAATACGCCACCAGGCGCTCGATGACGCGCCGCAACTCGTTCAAGTTGCCCGGCCATCGCTCGTGGGCCAGGCGACGAAGAGCACCCGGGGTGAGCTGCCGATCCGACCGACCCAGTTCGTGACCGATCGATGTGAGAATCCCTGCCGTCAGCCCGGGAAGATCCGCCCGACGGTTCCGGAGGGCGGGTAGACGCACCTCGAAGCGCTGCAGCGCCTGCCCAAGATCCGCATCGAACTCACCGCGAGCGATCTGATCCGGGAACAGAGGGTCCGCCGAACCGATCAGGCGGGCCCCGTTGGAGGAAGACTCCACGAACCGGCGCCACCGCTTCTGCCCGTCGGGCGCCAACCGCTCGAGCCCGAGCAGATGGATCGTTCCGCGGAGTGGAATCGTTTCCGGATCACCATTTTCTACGGCTACAACGACGAACGCTGCATCGGGCTCCGGCCCCATGGAGTGCAGTCGCCTTGCGGCTGCTCGGCATCCGGTTCCGGGCTCCCCGAGCAGCAAGACGGGTGCACGCAGGGCGGCCAGGCCGCGCAGCCACTCGCGCACACGCGCGATGGCCGGACTCTCTCCCGCCAGGGGATCGAAGAGCTCATGCGAGCCACACGAAGCACCAAACGATCGCATGGGCGGACTCGGCGGCCTTCGCTCACCTGAGATCTGAGACATTTCCGTACTCCTTGTCATCGGGCCCTGCGAAACCTGCCATCAAGAGAACGACGGGACAGGTTGATCCCGTATGTCGCATGCGAAACGACGTCAGCCGTGTCATGCGGGTGAGCCTAATCTGCTGATGGCGTCCCCTGGAAGGTTCGAAAGCCACCGATTCCGACAGAAAACGCCAAAGCGGCACTGCTCGGAACACTAGGCCAACCCGTGCTTCTTCAATCGATAGGCCACGGCGCCCCGTGTCATCCCGAGACGCCGTGCCATCTCCGCCATGTTTCCGCCACACTGATCGAGCAGATCGACCAGTTCGTCTCGCTCTGCCGCATGCCGTGCGGCCCGGCGCTGCAAGAGGCCTTCATGCTGCTGACAGACGACCGCCCGGATGGCTTCCCGGATCGCCGCTCCAGAGACGACTCGCCCCCCGGCATAGGCCAGCGCTTTTTCCAGCACGTTCTTGAGCTCGCGGATGTTCCCTGGCCAGGGTTGCCCCAGGAGGGCTTGGATCGCCTCGTCCGAGAGCCGATGGCCTTCGATGCCCATGCTCTGAGCGGCTTCTGCCATCAACTCGTGAGCCAGGGCCTCGATGTCGGCTGGCCGTTCACGCAGGGCTGGAACACGAATACGAAGCGTGTTGAGTTCCTTGTAGAGACGCGCATCGAGGCTGGTCCCATCCTGCGCGGTGCCGGCACCCTCTCTCCCGGTCGCCAAGATCCGGGAAAAATCGGAACTCTGGCCCCGGATCCTGTGTAGTTCGGTGAACCAACGGCGTTGCTCGGGAACCGGAAACGCATCGATGTCGCATAGCAATATCGCTCCGTGTCCATCCGGGAGCCCCTGTGTTTCCTTGTCGACCCTTAGAAGTGGATGTCTGGAACCCGAGAGAGAGTGCAACGCCTCCGCGATCCGGGCTCTCCCCACCCCCTTTTCTCCCGTTACGAATACGGGCGCATCCACCGGCGCCAGGATCCGGATGGCCTGGCGCACCTCGTCCAGCTCCCGCGAGTGGCCCGTCAAGAGTCTCTCGGCCTCGTCGCCCGGAGCCAGCCCCCTGCGCCGAACGAGCCCGCGAACAAGAGGTTCAAGCCTTTCGAGATCTTCGGGAAAGCGAAGGTAGTCATCGGCCCCGCTTCGCAACGCGGAAACCGCCGCTGAAACCTCCGCGTAGGCCGTCAACAACACGAGGGGAACGCTCGATGCGGATCGGATATTTCGGAGCAGGTCGAAACCGTCAGCTTCGGGCATTCGCACATCGCTGACGATGACGTCCGGGTTCTCCTGTTGATAGGCGAGCCATGCCTCAGCCCCATCCGCAGCTCGCGTCACTGAAAAATCCGGCGTTGCGAACTCTCCCGCAATCAAGTCCAGCGCTTCGGGGCAATCGTCCACGACCAGGACCGAAATCACCTGATTCATGCCGCGGCCTCAGCCTCGGCGAATTGGATCCGGACTCGTGCAATCGTTCCCCAGCCCGACTCGGATTCGATCTCGAGACTTCCGCCCAACTCCGCGACGATCTTCCGCGAGATCCAAAGGCCCAGCCCGGAGCCCCCGTGTCGAAAGCTCACGAACGGATCCATCACGCGATGCAGGTGCTCGCCGGGAATTCCGGCACCCTCATCCCGGACTTCGAGATGAAGCGTGTGATTGACGCAGAGAACACGCAGCTCGACCGGCCGAAGGTCGTCGACGGCTTCGATTGCGTTGTCGAGAAGATTGACGAGGACGCGGCCGAGGCGTTCCGAACCGATCGGTAGATGAGGCAGGCGCGGCAAGGGATGGACCACGACCCGGCCCGATCCGTGCACGTCTTCGACCTCGCGTCGTGCGTTCTCGATCAAATCTGCGAGATGGACTGGATCCGAAGCGACGGGTTCCTGGTCCTGCTCGAGCACACTCCGAACGAGTTCCCGTAGCTGGCCCGCCAGACGGGCCATCGACGCGTGCGCATCAGCCTGACGCTCGGGCTCGATGGACCCGTCGCGAAGCTTGCAGGCAAGCACCTCGAGCACACCCAGGGGCTTGCCGATCTCGTGAGCGAGCTCTGCATGAATGCGGCCCCTGGCGGCAAACTTCTCCGAGATGAAGCGTGCCTCTTTCCCAACCTGATGCACGTCGCCGAGAGACTCAACACCTGAAGCTCCGGGCACGCGAACGGCGATCCGCTGGGCCCTCGATAGAAGGACGGCCAGGAGAATCATCGCGAGAGGCGCGTCGATCGTGCGCGAGAGCAAGGAAACACGTGCACTCCCCGGAGGAGCCGGCAGCGGAAGAACCCAGGAACGCATCGATTCTAGAAAGGCAGCCTGATCCTCAACTTCATGACTACCTCAGGAGGTTCGCCGGCTGGCCCGGACGGCTTCGGAAATCCCCCCGAGGGGCCGTCGTAGCCCTTGGCATTCGGAAGCCAGGCTGCCGGGGTGAACAAGCTCAGCGAGTTCCAGGAATTCGTGATCGACCAACTCGGCGAAGCCGGCGATATCCAGGCAAAGCGCATGTTTGGCGGAGTCGGCGTCTACGTGGAAGAGGTGTTCTGCGCGATCCTCACTGGAGAGGGCCGCTTCTACCTGCGCGTCGATGATGGGAACCGGGAAGCGTTCGTGAGCCGGGGCCTCGCCCAGATGCGTGGCAACGGCAAGGCGATGATGCCCTACTTCCAGGTACCGGCGGAGGTGATGAAGACGGACGAGAGCTGGCGATCTGGGCGGCCGATGCGCGAGCAGCAGCCCTGCGAGCAAAGACCGGAAAGAAGAGGCGGGGGGCGAGGTCACGGAACAGGAGCTGATCTCCTGGCACGAGAGTTCAGTCTGGCACGCCCTCGATCGCCAGCGCTCGGGCAACCTCCCCCGGCCTCGCTTCCGGCAGGGGCACTTTCGTGTCGGCACCCAATCGTTCGACTCCGGGGAGCGTCGGCGCACCCAACCAATGCAGCGACGCGCCCGCGGGCACGGGCAGATCCATGAAGGTCACGCTCTCCCCGTCCGGCCGGCCAAGCAGGAAAGCGTAGACCGTCTTTCCCTTGCGGGTGAAGCGCACGGGAATTCCCTCCCGGGTCTTCCCTTCCGCCCGGGTCCACGGGCGGGTGTCGTAGATTCCTTCGGCATTCTGCGCGAGAAATTCGCCTAGCCAGCGAAGACGTTCCATCTGCAGCTCGGGAATCTGGGCATCCCTGCCCCGTGGCCCGACGTTCAGCAGCAGGTTCCCGTTCTTGCTCACGATGTCGATCAGTGAGTGAATCAGATCCTCCTTGGACACGAAATCTTCGGGCAACGACGTATGGTTGTAACCGAAGCTCTTGTCCATCCCCCGCACGCATTCCCATTTCTTTTTCTGGATGTCGGGGAACGAAGCGTATTCGGGTGTGCGGTAGTCGCACATCGGCGGGGATGGCGGCGCGATGGAGCCGCCGCTCTTCTTGATCTGACGCACGAGCAGGGCTTCGAGCAACCGGGTCACCGGCCGAAGACGTATCAGCGGGATCAGCCAACTCCGCGTCAGCCAGCGATCGTTGATGACGCCCTCGGGCACTGCGTTGTAGTAGTGGGCGAGCAGCCTCCAGAGTTCAGCCGGGTAGTCCGGCCAGGTGATGTCGTTCCAGAGAACATCTGGGGCCACCCGCTCGATCAGCTCACGCACCTGAGCGGCGGCATATTCCGGGTAGGCGCCGCCAGGCATTCCCGCAAACACATCGACGAGGCCTTCGAGGGGGCGATCATCGAAGGTCCAATCGAGGCCACCGGAGTAGTAGACGCCGTAGCGCATGCCCGCCTCGCGAACGGCAGAAGCCAGCTCGCCGACGACATCCCGCCCGGTATTCCATCCCTTCCACTTCGGATTCGGATGAGCGACGTCGCTTGGCCACAAACAGAAGCCGTCGTGATGCTTGGTCACCAGGACGATGTAGCGCGCCCCAGCTGCCCGGAAGTGTTCCGCCCACGCTGCGGGTTCCCATTGCTCGAGGCCTTTGCGGTAGTCGTCCGCGAAACTCTCGTACGGAAGATCGCCGTAGGTTTCCTGGTGGTGCCGTTGCACGGCTGAGCCCGGAAGCTTCAGGGAGTTCCAATACCACTCGGAGTAAGGCGATTCGGTCTGGTCCGTTTCGCCGGCGAAGATTTCATCGATACCCGCGCTTCGGGGCGCGAAGGCCGGCACGGATGAAACACTCCAGTGGATGAAGATCCCGAGCTTTGCGTCGTGAAACCACTCGGGAACCTGGTGCGTGCGCAGGCTTTCGAGAGTCGGAGCGTACGCCACGGGCTCAGCCCAGGTGCCCGGTGAGTAGTGCCGTACCCACCACGAAATCGAGAATCAGCCCGGGCACGACCTTACCCGGTTCGGGCCGGTCGATGGCCAGGGAGATCAGCTTGGCGACACCGCCGCCCATGAAGGCCGCCGCGCCGACCAGAAACGCCGCCGGCTCCCGGGTGATGAGACACACGAGGCCGATGGATCCGAGGTTGCCCCCGAATACGGCCCGCAGCTCACTCATGCCATGGAGCCCGCTGGTCGCAAGGCCGGTGGCCTCAGCCAGCACGAGAGGGCGCAGCAGACCGACGGCCCCGAGCAGCACGGCCGCGAGAGCACCCAGCAGGGGAATGCTGGCGAGAGCGGAATCCATGGAGTCCTCCTTGGCGAGGCCCCATGCTACTTCAGCGCACTGCGGAGGCGAAGGTGGGCGGGACTAGAACTGCCACTCCAAGCCGCCGACCAGGGCATGGCTGCGAAACTCGTCACGCCCACGGTGAAAATCGTACTGGAGCTCGAAGCGGAGCCGCTCGTTCCAGTGGGCCACGAGGCCGATCCCCGTCGACCATTCCTGTCCTGCACGACCGTCGCCTCGAACATGGAAGGACGACTGGGCCAGGCCAGGGAGCGAGGCGCCGATCCGGCGGTCGTCACTCAGCCACTGCTGTGCCCACTCGCCGTGGATTTCCGGTGCCACTTCGAGGCGCTCGTCCAGGAGACGAAAGCCTGTGGCAAGACGAAGCCCCACGAAGCTCTCCAAGCCATCGCTGGAGCGACCATCCACGGCGAGGTTGAAGGCACCCGCACCCTCTTCTTCGAACCCGTCCTGAGAGAGCCTTGCATAACGAACTCCGAGCTTCGGTTCCCAGGAGAGCCTCTTCCACTCGAAGCGCAATCCGGTGCTCGCCTAAGCGGCGAATACACGGCCATCGTGATCTGACGTCGCGCGACGCTGCACGTCGGCGAAGGCAACCCGACGTTCACTTTCGTAACGATTCCATAGCTGCTGAACCATCACATCGGCGAAGAGCGGCCCGTCGCTTTCGATCGTCGCATAGAGTGACAAGCCACGACCGAGGATTTCACCGGCACTACCCGGGCGGTCGGATGCGACGTCGGTCTCTTGCCAGCTGCCCGCAAGGCCCATCCGAAAATGCTCTGAGAGCAGCAGATCGGCCCCCAGCATCGTTCCAGCGCCGTCGAAATCGTAGCCAGCAACATCGGTGGCGCCCGGTTTCTCTCCGGAAACGCCGAGCCCGTACGCCCAGAGTGTCGGCCTGTTCGAATCTGGGGAAGACGGCTTCGGATGCGGTGAGGATACGGCGGGCAGGGTTTCGCCGGGTTCGGGAGCCTCGGTCACTGGTGAGGAAGGAATCGGTTCCGCGGGCTGGAATCCCAGGCGGGCCGGCCCCCCCGCAGCAGCTCGCAGGCGGCGTTCGATCGTATCGAAACGCAACTCTGCCATGTGATCGGCAAGCTGGGGATAGACATCGAAGGTCTCCGGATCCATCGAGGTCAGCGCCGCTGCGATTTCATTCTCCTGGAGAAAATCGAGGGACGATGTGAGTGTGCTCGCAGCGGGGCTGGAACCCGCAGCGACGGCATGATCGAGAGCGCCTGCGACACGGCTCTGATTGGGTGTCAGGGTCGGCAGCGATGCATAAGGAAGCCGCTCGACTCGCAATTGGACTCGGCCCTTCGGATAGAGCGTCTCGAACCGCAGGACGGGAGAGCCACTCGTCACCGTGGTCGCGAATCGACCCGTTCGGCCACCGCCCGTCGTCAGGATGTCGTATCGCTTCCCGTCACGAAACGTCCCGCTGTCCTGGTTGACGACGATCGTGCCACCCCGAAGTGTTGCCTTCCCTCCAATCCGGAGTCGATCGGCGGAATCCGGCGTGACGTCGATCGCGAGACGGCTGCTGCGATGAAAGGTCACATTGCCGCGCGTACGCAACGTACCGATTCCACCCGCAGCCCCGGGGCCAACGGTTCCGCGGACGATCACATCCGGAACTACCGTTCCGCGTCCGCCTAGCGTCCCACCGGATCCCACGGCGAATGTCGCAGCATCCAGCACGCCATCGACCTGAAGTGTGCCGCCGGAGATCAACGCAGGCCCACCGATCGTCGACATGCCGCGCAGGGTCCAAAGGCCCCGGCCGCGACGTGTCAAGGATTCGAATGCCAGAAACCTCCCGGCGTAGCCTCCACTTCCCTCGAGGAAGACCGAATCCGTACCGGTGCCTCCCTGGATGTCGCCGAAGATCTTCGAACCCGTCTCGAGGGTGAGTTGGTTGGTGCCGTTGCGGAAGCGGATCGCCGTACCGGAAGTGCCAACGACACGTCCCGAGTTGGTGATGCTTCCGTCGACACCGTTGATCCGTATTCCGATCGTGCCCTCCGCTGTACCTCGATTCACGATGTTGGCACGGTGGCGAGCGTAGATTCCTTCCCGGGTGCTCGATCTGGCGATCCCCTTGTTCACCAGGTTCGCATCATCGCGCCCTTCGATTCCTCGAAGTACGGAATCGACCCGGCCCGTATTGACCACCGAACCCCGGTTGCGGACATAGATACCGCGTCGGCCTGAATCGATGCTCGCAGCATTCGTAACAACGCCGTCATCGAGGAGGCGGATGCCATCCCAGCCGGAGCGAATGCTCCCGGACGCGTCCACCTGGCTGCGCCGGCGTGCGTAGATGCCGTAGCGGCCCGCGTCGATGGATCCCCGATGGAGGACGCTGCTGTCGTCCAGAACCCGTATCCCGTATCGCCCGGATCGACGCGTTCCGTCGTTTCGTACGAAGGATCGGTTGTTCGACAGAATCCCGTACGTGCCGGCATCGATGAAGCCTCGGTTCACGATGCTGGCATCATTTCGCCCGCGAAGTCCGAAGCGCGTAGCCCGCAACGTCCCTGTGTTCGTGATCGTTGCTCGATCCCGGACCACGATCCCATCGCGGGCGTCGATGCTGCCGCGGTTCGAAACGATGGTGTCGCTCGAGGTATCCAGGATCCCCTGGCTGCCCGGATTGTTGATCTGTCCGTCGTTGGTCACCGTGTACGTGCCCGACGTACGGACGCGGCCCGTCACGGCGCCGGTCGGGCTGACGTAGACGCAGCTTCCGCCGCTCACGTTCAACGAGCCGCTGGGGCCTGTGACGTTCGGGTCGGGGGGACCACCTGCACATACCTGGGCCGCCACCAGGCGGGGGGCCGAAAGGAGCAAGACGACAAGGAAGCACCGATGGACGAAACACATAGGTGTTTTGCCTTATCGATGAGTAGATCTTTCCACTTAGTAGTGATTTCTGTGGCTTCTCTCACTCAGAACTCCCGATTGTGCTCCTGGGTGTTCAGCTCTGATGGGTAGGTGGATTTAGCCCCATATTTCCGAAATGCGAGCTGGTTTGGATCCTCGCTTCCTCTTTTCGTGCGTCAGGCCGAAGAACCGCCAGGGGCTCCAACCGTGCAGGATGGTCACATCTCGATCGGCAATCTCACCGCTTTCGCCTGGCTTGGCGTCGGCCTGCTCCTGCTCGCGAGTTGCAGCGCAGAAGTGGAAACCCCGGAAGCCCAGATACGCCGAACCCTCGCGTCGCTCGAGGCCGCTGCCGAAGACGGAGACGTCGGCGGGTTCAAGGAGTTCGTGGCCGAGCATTACAGCGATGCCCATGGCCACGACAAGCAGGCGCTCGGCGCCTTCGTCGCCTTCCAGGTCATGCGGAACGGCAACCGGCATATCGTCCTGCGCGTGCGCGACATCCTGGTCGTCTCGCCGGGGAACGCGGAGGTCACGCTCATTGCGGGAATCGGAGGCACCCGCGACGCCGGCAACGCCCTCTCCCTGCATGGCAACGTCTATCAGATCGACGTCGACCTCGAGGAAGCAGAGGCGGGGACGTGGCGGCTGGCCTGGGCCCAGTGGAAACCCGCCCCTGCGGCGGAACTCCTCTAGGAGGACGCGCGAACGGAGCGGGCACCCGGTGGTAGACTGCCTACTGAGATGCCCACCCCGACCCCCGAAGACTCCCGCACGAACCGCTGGAAGTTGATCCGCGATCTCCTCGTCTTCGTCTCGAAGGCCAGCCTGGAGGCCCTTCGGGATCTGGCCTTGATTCCTGCTGCCCTGATCGCCGGCGTCGCGGGCCTGATGCTGTCGCCCTCGCGCCCCGAGCGATACTTCCACGAGATCCTGAAGATCGGTGACGAGTTCGACGAGTTCGTGGACCTGTTCGGAAAGCAGGCACGCGGCCGGCGCGGGCTTGCCACCGAGGAGAACGAAGACGGCGAGGGCGCAGCGCTACGCGCCGATGATGTCTTCGATCGAATCGAAAACCTCTTGGTCGAGGAATACCATCGCGGTGGCGTGACGGCACAGGTCAAGGAAGCCATCGACCGGGGGCTCGACGTCGTGCAAGAAGCGGTAGCCGATGGTGCACCAGCCCTTCGCGCCCCCGAATCCGAAAAGGACTGCGGCGAGTAGACCCAAGCTACGCTCGCCGGGTAGGCGAAACCGATCTCGACGAGTCGATCGAGGTCGATCCCTCGAAGCCATGGAAGACGACGAGACGGGCACCATCGAAATCGGCTGAAGCCTTCGAAGCTGGCACGCCTAGCGTATCTCGACGGTGTAGCCGGCCTCGACCAGCGCGACGGCCGCCTGCTGGGCGTCGAGGACGCGAGCCAGGCTGCGTACGCCGGGCGCTGCGGCCCAGCCCTCACGGACCAGGGCCTGCGCCAACCAGACTGCGGGTAGTGCGGGGATATCCAACCCAGCCGTTTCGGCGATGACCTCGGTGCGACCTCGCTCGCGTCCGTCCGCATCGTCCGCAACCACGCTGAGAATACCTCGCTCGGTTCCCAGGTTGCGCGCAAGCTTCGCAAAGGGAAGTGCGATGCTTGCACCCCGCTCGACCCAACGAGGCCCGAAGCGGCCGAGCGCCGGTGCTGCGAAGGCCAGCATGCGATTCAGTGCACGACGATCGAAGCCCATATGAAAGCGAATCGGCAGGAATCGCTGCCCGACCCGGACCTGACCATTCGAAAAGGCCGCCGGGTAGGATCCGAAGTGCAGCTCGCGTCCATCCAGGACTTCATGGGTCAAGAGCTTGCCGAACCAGCGACCGCCCGGCCCCTTGCGCCCGATCGGCAGCAGCAGGCTTGCGAGCAATGCACGCGTGACCGGGTTCCTGGAACCCATCGAGAGGAAGACCCGCAGCCCAGCGACCCCGGAATCGCCCTGCCAGCGTTGCGCCAACGCATCCACCAGGCCCGGCACGGTGGAGCAGCCCGGAATGACGAGGACACCGGCTTTCGCCGCCGCCCTCTGCTCGCCGACCTCCCGAACCCTCTCGACAAATTCCAGCCGTTCGGACAGATCCGCATAATGACATCGTGACGAGATAGCCGCGTGGACGAGCGCGGCCGGGTCGTACGTAAACGGACCGACCGCATTGATCACGAGGTCTGCGGTCGTGAGCAGCGCGGCCATGCCCTCGCGATCGGCCAGATCGAGCTGATGGATGGGGAACTCCGCATGCCCCTTTCCGCTTCGATTGGTTCCAACCAGGAGAGCCGTGGGTGCCAGGCGCCGAATCAACCGACACACCCGAGTGCCCATCTCGCCGGTCGCTCCGACGACAACGATCGTCTTGCTCAAGGTGCGTCAGGTGGGCATGCGGCCAGATCGCGACAGCCGATCTGGGCGTGGGAAGCATGATAGGCCAGGTAGTGTTCGCGAACCCGGGCAGCCGTCGACGCGAAGGGATCCGCATGAAACAGACCCTCGAGTACGGCCTTCACCGTCGTCGCCCAGGGTGAGGGGGGAATCGTCTCGTAGGTCAGACCCGCGGCCAACAGCACGACCCGCTGATTTGGCAGGTAGCCCCCGCCCATGAAGGCAGGAAGATAGGGATTCCCGCTTTCGTTCTGCATGGGCGGAATCGCCGTGTCGATCCGTGTCACCGAATCCGGAAGCCAGCTGAAATCCTGCAACTGATTGAACGAGACGCTGGTCGCTACCAGGAAGGCCAGTGCGGCGGCCATCCGGATGCGGCCGTGCGGCGACCAGAGCACCAGGCCGGCCGCGGCACCGGCGGCTGCATGAATTCCAGCGATCGAAAGCAAGAAAGTCGGGTAGATCACGACGGGGAGACCGAACGCGAGCAGCAGCCATTCGCCGATGCTCGCCACATGCCCGGAGAAGACCATGATCGGGAAGTAGGCGAGGCGCCAAGCCAGGATGCCCGCCACCAGGAACAACAACAGGCTTCCCGACCTCGGCGAAAGCCGGCGGAACATCGCGGCGCCTAGCGACAGCCCGCCGATCGAGGCGAGCTGAATCCCGGACCACAGAGGAAGCTGCCGCAGAGGACGCATGGCGTCGATGGAATGGCCCACCAGCACCAGTGCCGCCGTCAGCAGAATCGCGGCGAGCGCGATCCGCTTCACCAGACGATCTTGCTGCGCAGCTCCGGCGCCACGACGTCCAGGCGCTTCGAAAGCTCCGGCAGGTGACACGTGGGCACCGCCGGGAAGAGGTGATGCTCCATGTGATAGAACATGTTGTAACTGACGAACGATTTGACGTCGTTGCGCAGCGTCCGCGCGATGTAGTGGGTGCGATCGCAACCGTGGTGCACCGTCCATACGGCAAAGAATGCCGAGAAGCATTGGCCGACAGCCATGGCCATGACGTGATACTTCAGCCACGAAAAATCGAGAATGAAGAACGTCGCGATTACCATCGTGGCAACGACCGCGAGCTCCGCATAGATCCACTTCTTGATCTTCGGCTTCCCGAGAGTGAGTGCCGCGTGATGGAGCCGAATCGGAAACTGGGGACCGGTGGCCAATGCCTTCCAGCCCGGCATGCGCGCGCTCATGGCTTCGACATCGTTGTCGTCCATGCAGTGCCGATGATGACGAAGGTGGTTCCACTGCACCGCATGCATGGAGCTCATCATCAGGGGGGAAAGCACGAACATCAGCCACTCGTTGGTCTTCGGAGTGACACCCACGGCGTAGTGGAAGGCGTTGTGGACCTGGCGTAGCCCGCAGAGGAAGAAGACGAACGAGCTGGCCAGCGCCGGAACGAACCAGGCCAGATGCCAGGTCGTCCCCCAATGGGCGAACACGAAGGACGCCAGCAGCCAGGGCACGTAGATCACAACCTCGTAGGCCACCTCGATCTTGCCGAGATCGCAGAGATCCCTCCATTCCACTTCAGCGAGCCGCGGGTCTCGCAGGATCTCGAGCGCCATGGGGTTCCTTTCATCGGTGCGCGCGTATTCAAGCAACCGGGGCTCCAACCCGCCAGAAGACCGCCTGGGGCAGGTCATATGTTGACAGTTGTCGATGTTGATTGACGTATGTCAGCAAGCAATCTAACGTCCAATGGCCATCTGGAGACCCGTTGATGCGCCCCTACCACCCGCCCTCATTCCACCCGGAAGACGCAGACTGGTACCGGGGCGATCCCCACGCGGCGTTTCGGGAGCTCCGAGCCAACGACCCGGTGCACTGGCATGAGGCGGGCGGCTTCTTCTGCGTAACTCGCCATGCGGACATCCAGTACGTGTCCCGCCACCCGCGGCTCTTCTCCTCGGCACGCGGCACGCAGCTCTTCGAGGCCTTGCCTTCCCGCCGGGGGAAGCTCCTCGGCAACGCGAGCGGCGGGGCCGCGCCGGCCATCATCCGCATGGACCCGCCGGCCCACAACATCCACCGCAAGCTGGTGATTGGCGAGTTCACGACCCAGCGCGTTGCGAGGATGGAGCCGTGGATTCGCGAAGTCGCCCGCCAATCTCTCGACGCCATCGACCCCGCCGGCCCGATCGATCTCGTCGATCGGATCGCCGTACCTCTACCCATGCAGGTGATCGCCGTGCTCCTGGGTGTGCCGCCTGAAGACGCCGACCAGTTCAAGCGCTGGTCCGACGCAGTGGTCGAACTGGGTGGCGGCGAAACGGTTGCCGCCAATGTGCGGGTGATGGGCGAGTTGATCACGTACCTCGGCGGAGTCATCACGGAACGCCGGAGAGAGCCGCGAGACGATCTGGTTTCGCACCTCCTGGCCTCCGAGATCGACGGGCGGCGGCTCACCGACGCGGAGATGGGGATGTTCTGCGTCACGCTACTCGTGGCGGGCAACGAGACCACCCGAAATCTCATCTCGGGGGGCGCACTCGCACTCGCACAGCACCCAGATCAACGCGATGCGCTGGCGTCCGACGCTTCGCTGATACCGAATGCGGTCGAGGAGATGCTGCGCTGGGTGTCTCCCGTCCGCAGCTTCGTTCGCCATGTGAACGAGGACACCGAGCTTCGTGGCCAGAAGATCCGTGAGGGCGACTATGTGGCGCTCTTCTATGCATCGGCGAACAGGGACGAGGAAGTCTTCGGCGACGATGCAGAGGCTTTCGACATCCGCCGGGCCGATGCCCGGCGTCACATCGCCTTTGGCTTTGGCGAGCACCTTTGTCTCGGTGCTCCGCTTGCCCGCCTCGAGGCGCGTGTGATGTTCGAGGAGCTGCTCGCTCGTTGGCCCCGCTTCGAGCCCACGGCACCCGCAACGCCGCTTCACTCGAGCTTGATGCAAGGCCTCCAGCACCTGCCGGTGATGCTCGCTCCGTGAGCGCCTCCTCGCCTTTCGTTCGCGTCGGGTCTCGAGAGCGGCGCCGCCAGGAAAGCCGCGCAGCGCTCTACGAGGCGGCCCTCGCCGAGTTCGTTCGCGTTGGCTTTGGAAGCGCCAGCGTTGCCGAGATTGCTCGAATCGCGGGCGTCTCCCGCCCCAGCTTCTATTTCCATTTCCCGAGCAAGGAGCATGTGCTTCTCGAACTCCGATGGCGCAAGGAGCTGGAAATCATCGACCGATTGCGGCCGTGCAACTCCCTCACCGAAGTCCTGCATGCCCTCCCCGATGCCCTGGTCGATGCGTTCGAGAGCATCGGAGATGCCGAGCTCGCCCGTGACATGACTCGCGCCCACGCCCGAAGACCCGGCGACCGCTTGCTCGACGAGCAGCCCTTCCCGTTCGTTCACGAGCTCACTGACCAATTCGAGAGAGGCGGAGAGCGAGGAGAACTTCGCGCCGGCCTCCAGCCGGCCCGCGCCGCATTTCTCTGCCTGACCAGCGTGTTCGGCTACCTGATGGCGGCCGAATCGCAGTGGGATCGACGCACTGACCTTCGTGCCCTCTGCACGCTATTCCTCGCCTAGCAGTTCCGAGCGTCGCACCATTCAAGAGGATGGACCCTACGACCGATCGCATCGGGTAGAAGAGGCCGAGGAGGAACCCGCATGTCCGAGAATCCCTACGCACCGCCGTCCGCAGATGTGGAGACAGCCTCGAGCGGCACGATGGATGGAACCGGAGACTTCCAGATCGGCCAATGCGTCTCCGACGCCTGGTCCGGCACCTGGGCCAGCTTTCCCCTCTGGTTGGGGGTTGGCATCGCCGCCACGCTCATGCTGGTGGGCGCGGCGGTCACGGTGATCGGGATCTTCCTCGTCTGGCCGGTCCTGTTCTATGGAGTTGGCGCGTTCCTGCTCGCCGTCCACGACGGCCGGGCCAATTTCGACGATCTGTGGGCTGGCTTCCGAAACTACGGAACGACACTCGGCAGTGGCCTGCTCTTCTTCTTCCTGATGGCATTGCTCTCCTACGTCGGGCAGATCCCGGTCTTCCTCGGGATGTTGACCGAATCGACGGGGCTTACGGTCGCCGGACAGCTCGTCAATCTCATCTGGGCCTTCGTGTTGGTGCGATTCTATTTCGCATTCTTCATCTGGGTCGAGCAATCGGCGGCGCCCACCGAAGCCATCCGCCGTTCGTGGACGATGACCGGGCCCGTGAAATGGAAGTTGATCGGATTGCTGTTCGTGATGGGAGCCATCTACATGGTTCCGCTCGTCCCGATCATTGCTTTGTTCATCCCTGCAATCGCCAGCGACTCCGGCGTCATTCTGGTCCTCGGTGGCATTCTTGCCGTCGTCCTCATGTCTCCCGCGACGATGATCGGATACTTGATCTGGGTCTCTGCCTATCGTCAAGTGGCCGGCCGCCCCGAGGTCGCGCGCTGAACAGCCCCGTAGACACCCGCTTCCGGGTCGAAACACCGGAAGGGATCGAGCTTGCTCTGTCCGTAGCTGGGCTGGTACCACGGGGGCTGGCGTTCCTCGTGGATGCATCGATCCGGAGCGTCATCTACTCCGCCGCCGCGTTGGGTTTCTTCCTCTGGCTCGGGGACGCTGCCGTCGGCCCTACGTTGCTCGTCGTCTTCGCCACGGAGTGGTTCTACCCCGTCGCCTTCGAAGTGCTCTGGGGAGGTCGGACACCCGGGAAGGCCGGTCTGGGCCTCCGAGTCGTTCATCTCGATGGAACACCCATCCGCTTGCCAGCCTCGCTGCTCCGGAACCTGCTGATCGCAGCCGACTTCCTGCCCGTGGCCTACGGTTTCGGAATCGTATCCATGCTATGCGATCGGAACTTCCGGCGTCTCGGAGATCTGGCGGCCGGATCCCTCGTCGTCCACACCCGTCATGAAGGCCTTCCGGACCGGGTTCATGCAGATGCCGCGCCGTTTCCTCCGCCGATCGCGCTCGACGCCGAAGAAGAACGCGCCGTGATCGCCTTCGCCGAGCGCGCCCCCAGTCTCTCCGCGGCGAGGGCCGATGAACTGGCCGGTCTTGCGACCCCGCTTGGCGGAACCCGCATGGATCTAGAGGGGATTGCGGCCCATCTCCTGGGGCGAGAAGGGTCGGGGCGGTGAAGCAAGAGGCCTTTGTGCGCGAGCGCGAGGAACGTTGGCACGCATTCGAGACTGCCTTGCTTGGGCTCGAAGCCCGCGAGCCCGCGGCCGCGGATTTCGCGGGAGCGTACCGCGCGATCTGTCAGGATCTGGCTCTCGCACGGGAGCGGGGGTTCGGGACCGGCCTGGTCGGGCGCCTCGAAGGGTTCGCGATGCGCGGCCACCAGCAACTGTACGGCGCGCGCCCCCAGAAGGGATTGCGCTGGCTCGAAGGCCTGCTCGCGTTTCCCGCAGCGCTTCGCCGGGAATGGAAACTCCTGGCCGCCACCGCATTGCTCTTCTATGGGACTGGTGCCATCAGCTACGTCGCGGTCCGAATCAACCCGGACGTCGTCTACTCGGTGGCCGGCGCAGAAACGGCCACCAACATCGAGCAGATGTACGACCCGGACGCCCCTCATATGGGGGCGCCACGGGAAACCTCCGGTGATCTCGCGGCTTTCGGGCACTACATCAGCAACAACGTCTCGATCGGCTTCCGTTGTTTTGCGAGCGGCATCCTGTTCGGCCTTGGCAGCATCTTCCTGGTCGGATTCAACGGCGTGCTGCTGGGGGGCGTCGCCGGTCATATCGTGAACATCGGATACGGCGAGACCTTCTGGCCTTTCGTGATCGGCCACGGCGCCTTCGAACTCAACGCGATCGTCGTATGCGGTATGTGCGGCCTGCGGATCGGGCTTGCCGTCACCGTTCCGGGACGTCGAAAACGCGGCGACGCCCTGCGCACGGCGGCTCGAGGAGTTCTTCCCCTCCTCTACGGCGGAACCGCCATGTTGGTCATCGCCGCCGTCATCGAGGCTTTCTGGTCATCGAACCACGATGTCTGGCCGACGCCCCTGCTCTACGCGGTAGGAACGGGCCTTTGGGTCTTCGTCCTGGCTTCATTGCTCTTCGCGGGGCCCAGACGTGCAAGCTGAAGAGCTTCGCATCGCAGCACACCCCCGCTCGGGCTGGGAGGCCATCGACCTCGGCTTCGCGATGGCGCGCACCTGGTGGCGGCCCATCTGGGGCGCCTGGTTCCTGATCGTCATTCCGATCGCGTCGGCTCTCATCATCGCTCTCCGCGGCCACCCGTGGTGGACGCTCCTACTCCTGTGGTGGCTGCGGCCCGTGGCGGGTCGTGTCGTTCTGCACGTACTTGGGAAGGCGCTCTTCGCCGACCCTCCTTCCCCTGTTGCAACCTTGCGGGCGATTCCCCAGATCCTTCAGAACGGTGTCTTCGCGTCCCTCACACTGCTCCGCTTCAGCCCGAACCGTTGCTATGCGCTTCCCGTTCTTCAACTCGAGGGTTTGAGTGGGGACGCAAGACGAGAACGGACACGGGTCCTCACTCGCGCCGAGCTTGGCCCCGCGGCCTCTCTCCATTCCATCGCAGCTCATGTCAACCTTGCCTTGATCGTCGCCTTCCTGATGTTCGTCTTGTGGCTGGCACCTGAAGCGTTGACCGAGCAGGTCTCGTTGTTGTTCGAGAACTGGTTCGAAGGCGACACGACCGCTGGGGGGCTTTTGATTGCGTGCTTGTACCTGGCCGGTACGAGCGCGGTCGAGCCGTTGCTGATCGCCGGGGGATTCGGCCTGTATGTGAACCGGAGGATGTGGCTCGAAGGTTGGGACATCGAAATCGCATTGCGCCGATTGGCAAAGCGATCCGGGCGCGAGAAGCAACGCAGCCCTGACAATGAGGTCCGGCGCGGTTTCGCTGCGCTGGCGTTTCTGCTGGTGTTTTCCTTCGCTTCGATCGCTCGGGCGGAACCAGTTTGTGTCCCCGAGGATTCGACGACTGCGGGTGCGTGCAGCATCGAAATCCTGGCAGACGAAGCATTCGGACACTGGGAAGATGTCGAGCGTTGGAGGCTTCGGGAGTTCGAGTGGGACTCGGATACCGAGATGCCAGAGTGGGCCTTTGGCGACGCGTTCGGCGAGATCGTTGCGGGGTTGGTAGAGATTCTGTTGTGGGTAGGCCTCGCGGTAGGCCTCATCCTGCTCGTGGCCCGGGTGGCGCGGGAGCCTCCGTGGGAACGACCCACCCTCGACCGGAGTGCGCCCGTCGCCCTGTTCGGCCTCGACCTCGACCCGAAGACCCTTCCCGCGGATGTCATCGGTGCAGCCCGTGAGGCCTTTGCGCGTGGGGAAACGACGCGGGCGATCAGCCTCTTGTATCGCGCCGCGTTGATCCTCTTGATCGAACGACGTGAGCTGAGGATCCCGGACAGCGCCACCGAAGGGGATTGTGTGCGCATCGTCCAGGGAACATCCGATTCGCCGCTCGTCGACGATTTCACTGCCTTGAATGAAGCTTGGATCCTCTCACGTTATGCGCGAGCAACGATTGGAGCCGACGCCTTCGCCGACCTCTGCCGCCGCTGGGCACCACGACTCCTGGAGCCGGCGTCGTGACCCAGAATCGTTGGACATGGCTCGTCGTCGCTTTGGGTTGCGTCGCGACCACGGGCCTCTTCTTCACATGTTTCGAGCGCCGGACAGAAGCCAGGTACCGGAGCTCGAGTGCGGAAGCGAAGCGCAATCCCTATCTGGCCTGGCAACGTCTCCTCGAGCGCATGGGGCACGAGGTGAAGGTTCTCGAGGGGCCCAGCGAATTCTCGGGTGCCCTCCCTGAGATCGGCGCGACGATTTTCTATCCGGCCAGGCGGCTCTCGCTTGGCAAGGAGCGCTCCGAACGCCTCCTTCGCTGGGTCGATGCCGGGGGCCACCTCTGGGTGACGACATGGACACTCTGGGAAGACGAAAACAGGCGTCCGGATTTCCTCCTCGACCCCCTTGGCGTCCGGCAGTTCGCAACCTTCATGCCGGGCGAGGAGGACGAGTCGTCTGTCGAGGCTTCCGAGCCGGACGAGGAGGAGGTGGGCGCGGCGGCTCCGGATTCCATGCAGAACGCCTGGCCCGAAGTGAGATGGGACGAGGTCGAACTCTCCTTCGACAGCGGGAAGGATCCGCATACCGTCTACTTCGACCGGGATTTCTGGCTCGAAGCGCCGGATGTCGAGACCATCGCGGTCGTCCAGGGAGAGACAGGCGCGCACCTCATTCGCATTCGTCACGGCCGCGGCTTCGTCACGGTCGTGACAGACGACTATCTGATGAAGAACGACGGCCTCGGAAATGCCGACCACGCCGAGGTGGCGTTGCGACTTCTGCTCCGAAAAGGCCGAGGACCGCAGCTCGTCTGGATCCTCCCCGTCGAGAACTGGCCCGGTTTCCTGAGCCTGGTTCGCAAGCACGGCTGGGCGGCCCTCGTGGCAGGATGCGTCTGGCTGCTCGCGTGGGCATGGCGGGCAGGCCGGCGTTTCGGCCCGTTGATCCTCGAGAAACCTCCGGTTCGTAGAAGCCTGCTCGAGCACATCGAAGCCGGTGGGCACCTGCTGGCGCGGGGAAGGCGCGACGTGTTGGTCGAGGCTGCCCGCGACGCCCTTGGTGATGAGCTACGTGCGCGCCGGCCTGGATGGCTGCGGATGCGATCGGATGAGCTGGACGAGCATCTCGCGGAATCCGCTGCCCTGCGCACGGCCGAAGTCACCAAGGCGCTGCGCGGGGAGGACGTAACATCCGGCCGCATGGTGTTCACCCAGACGATTGCAACCCTCGAGAGGATTCGACACACGCTATGAGTTCAACTCCCGATGCAACACAGGATGCAGCCAATCTGCTAGGCCAGCTTCGCAGGCAGATCGGAAACGCGATCGTCGGCCAGCACCAGGTCGTAGACGAGGTTCTGATCACCGTCGCCGCGGGCGGGCACGCGCTTCTCGAAGGCGTTCCCGGAATCGGCAAGACCTTGTTGGCCCGTGCGCTTGCCCGGGCGTTCCAGGGCGAGACATCGCGTGTACAGTTCACACCGGATCTGATGCCCGCGGACATCGTGGGACATATGCTCTACGAGGCCCGCACCGGCGACATGAAGCTGCGGCGCGGTCCGATCTTCACCCATCTCTTCCTGGCGGATGAAATCAATCGCTCGCCGGCAAAGACCCAGGCCGCCTTGCTCGAGGCGATGCAGGAACGTCAGGTAACGATCGAAGGCGATTCCCTGGCGCTTCCTGCACCTTTCGTCGTGCTTGCGACCCAGAACCCGGTCGAGATGGAAGGAACCTACCCGCTTCCCGAGGCGCAGCTCGACCGCTTCCTGCTCAAGATCCGGGTCGGCTACCCGAGCGAGAGCGAAGAGGTCGAGCTCACCCAACATGTAACCGGCGGGCGGGTCGGCGACGCCTTCGCGCTGGACGACGTAGAAGCGATCGCGACGCCTGCGGACATCGTGAAGATCCAGGAAGCGACGGCGGGCATCTACGTAGACGAAAGCGTGGTCGGGTACGCCGTGCGGATCACCCGTGCCACACGCGCACGTTCGGGCCTTGCGATGGGCGCCGGCCCCCGTGGCGCTCTCGCGTTGGTGCGCGCAGCTCGCGCCCATGCGTTGCTCGAGGACCGTGCCTTCGTCACGCCGGATGACATCAAGAACATCGCTCCTGCTGCTCTGCGCCACCGTGTGCAATTGGAAGCCAGTGCCGATCTCGAGGGCCGCTCTACGGACGATGTGATCAATGACATCCTCGCGGAGGTGGAGGCGCCGCGAGAATGATCCCCAGCTTTCGCGCACTCGTCGCACTCGCTGCATGGACGGCACTCGGTGGAATCCTGGCATTCGTACCGGTTGTGGAACCTCTTTGGGTGGTTCTTGGCGTCCTCGGGTTGGCCGTCTTCCTGGGCGACGCCCTGCTCGCCTGGTGGACACCTGCACCTCACGTGACCCGCGACGCACCGAATGTCCTCTCGATGCAGGCTCACGCGGATATCGTGCTGCGCCTCGCCAATCGTCATCGGCGTGCGCTTCAGATCGAGCTCTTCGACCATGTTCCCGTCGAGCTGGAAACCGACGACTTCCCGCGCTCGTTCGTGATCCCGGCCGGAGAAGAGGCGGTCTTCGACTATCGCGTTCGGCCCGTTTCACGTGGCACGGCCCATTTCGGCCCGACGGAGATGCGCATCGCCTCGCCCTTGCATCTCTTCGATCGCGTCCACCGCCCGAAGGTTGATACGCGCGTGCGCATCTACCCCAATTTCGATGCCGTGCGCCACTACGAGCTTCTCGCCACCGAGCATCGTACGAGCCAGCTCGGCGTTCGGCGACGGCCCAGGCGGGGTGCCGGCCTCGAGTTCCAGCAACTTCGCGAGTACCGCCCGGGGGATCCACTGCGGCAGGTCGACTGGAAGGCCACGAGCCGTTTCCAGCGCGCGATCTCCCGGGAGTACCAGGACGAGCGAGACCAACAGATCATCCTGGTCCTGGATTGTGGGCGCCGGATGCGCGCGCAGGACGGCGAGCTTTCCCATCTCGATGCCGCCCTGGATGCCGCCCTTCTGGTCGCCCACGTGGCACTTCGCCAGGGCGATGCCGTCGGGTTTTCGACCCTGGGGGGCGAGCAGCGCTGGCTGGCTCCACGCAAGGGCAGGGGCCAGCTCGGTGCGCTCCTCGATGGTGCGTTCGATCTTCATGCCCAGCCGCGCGCCTCGGACCACCTCAGTACTGCGGCGCAGTTGATGGGCCGGATCCGCAAGCGCAGCCTGATCGTCTGGATTTCCAACCTGCGTGACGAAGACGGCAGTGAACTCAGCGCGGCAATGAAGCTGATGGCGCGACGCCACCTCGTGATGTTGGCGAGCCTGCGCGAGACCGTCCTCGACGCACGCCTCGAAGACCCGGTGCAGAACCTCGAAGACGCAACTCGCGTCTCTGCCATCCACCACTATCTGCACCGCCGACGCCAGGCGCACCGGGCCCTCGAAACCGGAGGCGCCCTGCTCCTCGACACGACCCCGGAGAAACTCCCGATCGCCCTCGTGAACGGCTACCTCGACGTCAAATCCGCCGGCCTCCTCTGAAGTCAACAGCGGGGACGGGGTTTACAATTGACTTGTTGCTCCGCAACAAGTCAATTGTATACCCCGTCCCCGGTGTTGACTTCAGGGCAGTGCGGTCTCGGGATGGAAGGCTTGCCAGGCGAACCAGTAGGCGAGTGTTCCCGGGCGGCGGGGGGCGTTCGCTCCGCCGGGTCCGATGAGCGCCTCTTCGGTGATCTGCCAGCGTTGGCCTTCGCCATCGAGGAGGCTCTCGTTGTCAGGACCGAGACGAAAGCCGGCTTCGGTTGTTGCGTACACTCGAACCGCCCCGCCGGCGTCGTAGCGCACCGGCCCGGCCCGGTCGTCGAATCCCTCGACCTCGATACGACCACTGATTGCAACGAGCACGATTCGTTGTCCAGCGATCTCGCCATTGGTTACCTGGGCTTCGACGAGATCGGCAAGCTTCCAGGCCTTTGCCTGGCCGTCGTGAACCAGGCCGAAGACGCGATCCTTGGTGGCCAACTCGTCGCGGTTCAGAAAGACGGGAAAGAGCTTGTCCCGTGAGGCGAAGTAACCGCCGTAAGGCTCGCCGGGCTGGTAGGGACGGTCGAAGCCTGTATCCAGGGTGAGCACGGTCGTATCGGGATTGCGGAGTTTCCACTCGCCCCAGGTGATCACCACCGCGGGAAGCAGCGCCAACTCGAGGCCTTGTCGCCCAGCGAGTTCACCGAAGACCGGGCGTCCTGTGAGCTGATTCCACAAGGTCGTGGTCTGCCTGTCGTACATCAGCTTGTTGCTGCGATGCAGGAGGCCGCTCGTGCCGAAGCGCAGCGGCTCCTTCATCCCAGGCACACGGCCGTCGTAGGCGATCCCCGAACCACATAGCGTGCAGTAGGCGAGCGAAATCGGGATTCCGCCGAGCGTATCGTTGGCAAGCTCGTGCCAATCGAGAATGCGAAGCGGATAGGCCCGGCTCGCACCACCGGCCGCGACACCGAAGACGGGCTCGCCATCCTTCATGTGTTCGGCGCCGGCCACGGAAACGTGCTTCGGGTGCTCGAGCGGCGGGATGCCATCGATCCGCACACCACCCCAATCGATCTCCGCCACGCGAATCGTGGTGGGTGCATCATCCGTCAGGATCTCCGCGTAGCGCGGCTCTAGCGGTGAGAGAAGCCGTCCCTTCCAGCTGGCGAAACCGGGCAGCTCGGTCAGGTCGGTACTTCCGTACCACTCGGCCCAGCCAAACCAATCGCCACCCAGCTCCTTGCCCGAGAGCCGCTCCAGGGAAATGACCCGCTGGTTGTAGGCCACGCGTCCAGCGATGCCGAGCTGGCTGATGCGCATCAGCTCGATCAGCGGGGCTACGAAACGCGTATCCCCCGCGGCCTCGATCTCAGCGAGTGCCGCCTCCTGAACGGCCTCCTCTTCTGAAACCAACGCTTCGAGAAGTTCGGCTTCGCGCCCGTCCGCCACCTGTGGCGCGGGAGGCTCAGTGCAGGCCAACCAGCCGAAAGCCGCCAGCGCGAGCGCAAACCGAGCCCAGGTCATCCTCAACCCGCGGCTGCGATCGTCTCGAATGCCTTCACGACCTCGGGCGGCGCCTGCACGAGTTCGATCAGCACACCTTCGCCGCCGATCGGCGAATCCGCGTTGCCCTTGGGATGGACGAAGCAGATCTCGTGGCCCGTGGCGCCACGCCGGATGCCCCCCGGCGCGAAACGCATCCCCTTGGCTTCGAGCCATGCGACGGCGGCGTGAAGATCGTCGATCCAGAGGCCCACGTGATTGAGTGCCGGCTCGTGAACCTTCGGCCGCCTCTCCGGATCGATCGGCTGCATCAAGTCCACTTCCACCTCGAATGGGCCGCTGCCACAAACCGCGATGTCTTCATCGACGTTCTCGGACTCGCTCTGGAAGTCACCGGTGAGAGTGAGGCCCAGGGTCTCGACCCAGAGCTTGCGCAGCGCCAGCTTGTCGAGGCCGCCGACGGCGATTTGTTGGATACCGAGAACCTGGAACGGACGATCGGACACGGGTGCCTCCGGGATTGGGAATGCGGAACCAGGGATCATACGCGCCCCCGGGAGGGTCGGCGAGCAGCGGAGTCGGGTACCCTTCGGCCCCTCATGTCCACGGACGGCCCCAAAGCAACGGTCTTCTTCCATTCCCTGGGATGCCCCAAGAACCTCCTCGATACGGAGGTCATGCTGGGGAGCCTGGCGACCCAGGGCTACGCCCTGGCCGAGGAGCTGGAATCCGCCGACGTCGCGGTGATCAATACCTGTTCGTTCATCGAGAGCGCTAGCGCCAGGGCTCTCACTCGATTGCAGATTGGCCATGACAGTGGGAAAATAGCCCCGCATTTCCGCAGAACCGGAGACAGCGATGCGCCCCCTGAATTCTCGAAGCCTCACCTCTCGGTCCGCTCGGCGACGAACGATGGCGATCACAGGCTGCCTGGCTCTCCTCGCGATCACCTCGGGCCTAGGAACCCAGTGCAGCCCTGCAGCGCCTGCTCCTGCCGAGCCCCGCTTCATCACGGACGACCAGGGCCGCGCGTTGATCCTGCACGGCATGAACGTGAGCGGCGATACCAAATTCGATCCCGAGCGCATGCCGTGGGTCGATCGGGACGAGGTGGCTCGGCTGACCCGCGATTGGGGCTTCAACTTCTCGCGCTTCCTGATCACCTGGGACGGCATCGAGCCCCAGCGCGGTGTGTACGACGAAGCGTATCTCGACCGGGTCGAGGAACGTCTCGATTGGCATCACGAAGCGGGCATCTTCGTCGTGCTCGACATGCATCAGGACGTGTATGGCCCGGTCGATTCGGACGGCCGCCAAATGAGCGGCAACGGCCACCCGGCCTGGTCGATGCTGACCGACGGTGAACCCTTCCCCAACCTCCCGGGCAACTGGTTCCTGAAATACTTCACCGCGGCCGTCACCCGCGCGTTCGACAATTTCTGGGACTACGACGGCCCTACCGGCTGGGTCCAGCAGCACTACCTGGATGCCTGGTTGCATGTGGTGAAACGCTTCAAGGATCACCCCGCCGTACTGGGCTACGACCCGATGAACGAGCCCTGGCCTGGCTCCGGACTGGCCCAACCGGATGCATTTTCAGCCGATGACTTCGACCAGGGCGTCTATCAGGAATTTCTGCAGCGTTTCATCAACATGGTGCGAAGCGTGGACCAGGAGGGGTGGATCTTCTACGAGCCCCGAGCCTGGGGACCCAATGACGGCTACCCCTCCCGAATCGGCATCCTCGACGACCCACGTGCCGGCGACGATCACCTGGTCTACTTCCCCCACTACTATTCGCTGATCGTGGATACCAGTGGCGAGTACCCGGATTTCGATCGAAGCGTGGAGTTCTGGGCCGAATCCCGCAGCACCGAGATCAACGCCCAGAAGGCCCCGCTGATGATCGGCGAGTGGGGCACGGGACAGGGCACGATCGGCGTCGACCGCTACCTGAACGACGTCATGCGCATGGCCGACCGCGTGACCAGCGGCTGGGCCTACTGGGATCACACCCCGGGTGGCTGGGGCATCGTGGACGGCAACGGCAATGAGAAGCCGCCGGCCGACATCCTCACCCGCGCCTATCCGCGCCGGATCGCCGGCTATCCGACCCAGGTCGACTACGACCCCGCGACCCGGATGATGATCCTCATGTACAAGAGCCGGCCCGGGGTTACCGGACCTACCGAGATCTACGTCCCCCAGGGCCGCCATTTCCCGGAAGGCTTCGACCTCCGGGTGAGCCATGGCAGATGGTATGCGGCCTGGGACGCGGAGAGCGAACTGATCACGCTCTGCGCCGCTCCCCAATCCAGGCTGCGAGCGGTGATCGTCAGCCCCGCCGCGGGGCCGAAGCCGCTGATGCCTCCGCCTGGGGTGCTGGAGACCTGCGAGTTTCCGAGACCGACCCCGAGACCGAAGAGGGCCCAAGCGTCCCGGAGGACCAAGCCGCCGTGGGCCTGGAGTACACCCTGAAGGACTAGGAACGGCCGAGCAGGTACTTCTCGGTCGTTCCCTTCCTGCTCGCCTTCGGCTTGAGAACCTTCACGCTGCCAAATTGCGAACGCATTCGCTTTTGGAAAGCCTGGGCCTCAGGGCAATCGAGGAGCTTCACCAGCAGGGTGCCTGCTGGTGCGAGGAGGGTGGGGATGGCGCCCTCGACGGCCTCGAGCAGCAGCTCTTCGCGTGCCCGATCCGTCGCCCGTATGCCGGTGAGCTTGGGTGCGGCATCGGAGAGCAGCACGTCGGCGGGCCCACCCAGTTCCTCGAGAATCCTTTCGAGAACGGTGGGTTGGGTGATATCCCCGGTGAATGCGAACACGTTCGCCAGCTCTGTGAGCGGGTCCATCTCGGCCAGATCGACTCCGACCACGCGGCCCTTCGGCCCTACGATCCCTGCCGCCACCTGCAGCCAGCCTCCGGGCCAGCAGCCGAGATCCACGACGCGCTGCCCGGGCCGCAGCACCCGCTGGGCCTCCTGCAGCTCGAGCAACTTGTACGCTGCTCGCGACCGATACCCCTCGCGCTTGGCGCGCTGGTGGTAGCTGTCCTTCCGGTCATAACGCGCCATGGCGGAACCTCGGGCCAGGGCGATCGGTGGCCAGCTTGCCTGGCCCTTCCCTACCGCTTGGGAGCGGAAGCCGGGCGGAGACGGAGCAGGGCGTTGTTGTGGCCGGGGACACCGCCGCGAACAAGGACGAGATTCTTGTCGGTATCGACCTCGACCACCTCGACGTTGCGGGTCGTGACCTTCTCGTTGCCGGCCTGGCCGTACATCTGCTTGCCCTTGATCACCTTGCCGGGGTAGGCGCCAGCGCCGATGGAGCCCGGTCGGCGGGTGCCTTCGTGGGTTCCGTGCGTCTTGCGGTTGACCTTGAAGTTGTGGCGCTTGACCACACCTGTGTTGCCGCGGCCCTTGCTGGTGCCGATCACATCGACCTTCTGGCCGACCTCGAACAGCTCAGCATTGATCTCGGCTCCGACGTCGAAATTGCCCAGCTCCTCCTCGGAAACCCGGCATTCCTTCAGGTAGCGCTTGGGTGCTACACCGGCCTTCTCGAAGTGACCGAGGCGAGGCTTCTGGAGGGTCACCCGGCGGCGCTCCCCGAAGCCGAGCTGGAGGGCGGAGTAGCCGTCCTTCTCGGGGGTCTTCTTCTGGACGACTGTATTCGGACCCGCCTCGAGGACGGTCACCGGGATACACTCTCCGCTCTCAGAAAAGATCCGCGTCATGCCGATCTTGCGGCATAGAAGCTCGATAGCCACGTTCAGACTCCCGAAAAAAGAGGGCCGGGGAGCCGACGATTGGGCTCCCGGGGCCGAAGGCGGCGGATGATAGGAGGAAGCCAGGATCGTGTCGACCACTCCCAGCGGGGCCAGAATCCACCGGGCCACCTTGATCCAGGGCGACGGAATCGGCCCTGAAGTGACCGGAGCAGCCGTCCAGGTGCTGGAGGCGGCCGGAGTCGCCATTGAATGGGAACCGGTCGAGGCCGGGGCCGAGGTGGTCCAGAAATACGGCACCCCGGTCCCCGAGGGTGTCCTGGATTCGATCCGGAAGACCCGCGTCGCCCTGAAGGGCCCGATCGGTACCCCTGTGGGTGGTGGTTTCCGGAGCGCCAACGTCACCCTCCGGCAGTCCCTCAGCCTGTTCGCTTCGGTTCGGCCGGTCAAGAACCTGCATGGCGTGGCGAGCCCCTTCGATGGGGTCGATCTGGTCGTGGTGCGGGAGAACACCGAGGGCCTCTATTCCGGGCTCGAGCATCAGGTGGCGCCGGGCATCGTCGAGAGCCTGAAGATCGTGACCGAGGCCGCCTCCCTGCGCATCGCCGAGTACGCCTTCCAGCTGGCCCAGCGTGAAGGCCGCAGCGAGGTATGCACCGTCCACAAAGCCAACATCCTGAAGCTCTCGGATGGGCTCTTCCTCGAGTGCGCTCGGCGGGTGGCGAAGGGGTACCCGGAGATCAAGCACCGCGAGATCATCGTGGACAATTGCGCGATGCAGCTGGTGAGGGATCCGGGCCAGTTCCAGGTACTGCTGCTCGAGAACCTGTACGGCGACATCCTGTCGGATCTATGCGCGGGGCTCGTCGGCGGCCTCGGCGTCGTGCCCGGCGCGAACATCGGAGAGGACATCGCGGTCTTCGAAGCCGTGCACGGCAGCGCGCCGGACATCGCCGGCAGACGCCTCGCCAACCCGACGGCCGTGATCCTCTCTGCGGTGATGATGCTGCGGCACATCGGCGAAGACGACGCAGCCACGGCCATCGAGCGGGCGGTGTTCCAGGCCCTCGCTGAGCCGGGCAACCACCCTGGCGATCTCGGCGGCCGTGCCGGCACGGACGAGATCACCCGCGCCGTGATCGAACGTCTCGAGTAGCCGACACCGATGAACGCTTCCCTGCGCCCTCTCCTCGTGCTCGGTCTCGACGGGGCGACCTTCGACGTGATCCATCCGCTGGTTGCGGCGGGCCGCCTTCCGAACCTGGCCCGCTGGATGGAAGACGGCCAGGCCGTGCCGCTGCCGAGCACTGTGCCGCCCATGACGTTTCCCTCCTGGAGCAGCTTCCTCACCGGTCTCACACCCGGCGAGCACGGGATGTTCGACTTCACCCAGAAGCTCCCCGGGCGCTATCGGCTGCGTTTCACCAACGCGACCGATCGAAACGGGCATAGCCTCTACCGTCAGGTGAGCGACGCCGGTGGTTCGGTGCTGGCCCTCGGCATGCCCGCCACTTTCCCGCCCGAGAAGGTCAATGGATTGCTGGTCTGCGGCTTCGACGCTCCCGTCTCGACGGGGACCGACGCCTCGTCTGCGAGTGATCCTTCTCTCTACCGCTCCGTGGTCTCCCGCACCGGCCCCTGGATGCGCCCGGACCTGGACGAAGGCGCGGAAGGGGATGAAGAGGCTTGGCATGAGCATGCCGTCGACGTCTTGTTAGGCCGTGTGCGACGCAAGACGGATTTCGCTTTGGAAGCCTTGCGACAGCTCCACGAACAGAATGCTTCGCCAGCACTCGTCAACGTGATCTACTCCGAAAGCGATACGGTGGCCCATCACTTCTGGCGCGACCACGACCCGAACTCTCCAAGGCACGACCCTTCAGCCAGCGCAAAACGGTTCGGAGCCGTGGCTGCCGTCTACGAAGCCCTCGATGCGGCTTGCGGCGAGCTGAGCGACGCGATGGGGCCGGACGCGGCCTGCGTGATCGTTTCGGACCACGGCACCGGGGGAGCGGGGCGGAATGTGGTGCACTTGAATCGATACCTCGAAGCCTGCGGCCTGCTCGTACGCTCGGGGGGCGGCGCCGCGGCGGCGCGTCTTGCCCGGAGTGCGAGAGACACCGCCTTGCGCCTGCTTCCGCCGGGGGCGGCCCAGGCCGTTTTCCGACGGGTTCGGCCGGCCGCGGCGCGCATCGAGAGCGCCGCCCGCTTTGGTGGTTTCGATTGGACGCGAACCGCGGCCTTCTCGGAGGAGGCGAACACCCAGCCCGGAGTGTGGCTCAACCTTCGCGGCAGGGAGGAGCACGGAAGCATCGATGCAGGAGATGCGGAGCGAGTGCGCCGGGAGGTGGTCGACGCGCTGCTCGATTGGAAGCTCCCGAGCGGGGAGCCAGTCGTGGCCCGGGCACGACCCCGCGATGACGTCTACCACGGCCCCTTCGTCGACCGTGCACCGGACATCGTCGTCGAGCTCGCCCAGGATCAGGGCTATGGCCTCTCTCTCGTTCAAACCCCGTGGGCGACGGCTCCGCCGGCCATTCGCGAGCTCGACGCTCACGAACTCGCCGGCGGGCGCGGACGAGGCATGAACGGGGTCCACCGGCCCGACGGTGTTTGGATAGGCCCTACCGGACTCGGCGTTCCGGCGGCCATGCCTCGCGTCGCCCATACGTTGCTTCGGGCGGTCGGCGTCACCCCGGGCGCGAGTGAAGGCGGCGACTCTCCCGCGCCTCGCGCCTACAGCGAGGAGGAAGACGCCATCGTAGCGGCGCGCCTCCGCAAGCTCGGCTACCTGGAGTAACCAAGTGGCCCTCCGACACCACGTACGCGATCTCGGCGCGCAGCTCTTGTGGCACCTGCGTTTGTCGCGGCCGGGGCGGACTGCGGCGGATCAGCTCACGATCATCACGTTTCATCGTGTGCTGCCCGATCCGAATGACTCCCCGCTTCCCCACCTCGCAGTCACTCCCGCGCTGCTGCGCGGCTGCCTGGATTTCTTCGCCGATCACTACACCTGTCTCACGGTTTCCCAGGCCACCGAACGGTTCTTCTCGGGCGAGCGTCCCGCCCGCCCTCTGCTTGCCGTCAGCTTCGATGACGGACGCAAGGATGGCTTCCTGCATGCGCTCTCGGCGCTTCGCGCCACTCATGTTCCCGCCACTTTCTATGTTCCGGCAGGCTGCGTCGAAGACACGAAACCGCTTTGGCACGATGCGCTGGCCTGGATCGTGCGCCGCCTCGAAGAACAGGACGCAACGGGTGCCGTGCGGGAAGAACTTCCCGAACTTGGAGACGCTGCCCTTCCGCACGCGGTGGTCCAGCACGCGAAGAAGCTCTCCGAGCAGGATCGTGGCGCCCTCATCGCCCGCCTTGGAAAGCTCGCTGGCGAGATGAACTTCCCGTTCTGGGAGCAGCCGATGAACTGGAGCGAGCTGCGACAACTCGCCCAGGAAGGGCATGAGATTGGCTCCCACTCGATGAGTCATAGTGTGCTGCGTGAAGATCTCGGCGCCGATCAGCACCGCGAGGTCGCTGCATCCCGTCTTCTGCTGAAAGAAGAATTGAACGAGCCCATCACGAGCTTCTGCTTCCCGACGGGCGAGTACGACGACGCGACACTGCGCGAATTGAAGAACGCGGGCTATCAGAATGCGGTCACGACCCAGCCGGGACCGAACGACGCGAATGCCGATTGTTTCGAACTGCGGCGCTTCGACATTCAAGGGCCACTGAATTCCAATCGCCGCGGCGAGCTCAAGCAGACCGTGCTGGCTTGGCGCCTCTCGCGCCTTCCAGGAGCACCGGGATGAGCGAAACATCGCCGCTCTGCGTCCTGGTGAGTCGCTATCCAGCGATCTCCCACACGTTCATCCGGCGCGAAGTCGAAGCGTTGCGGGCCCTCGGTGTCCACGTAGAAACGGCGAGCCTGCGCACGCCCGGGGATGAAGAACTCCTGGTCGAGATCGACCGGGAGGAGCGCCAGCGAACTTTCTATGTGCAACCGGTGCACCCATTCGCGGTGGTGGGCGCAGTGCTTCGTGCAATCGTCCAGCAGCCCGCACGTACGATGGCGACCACTCGCCTGGGTTTCAGCCATCGCGGGCCGGGCGTCCGCGGTCTGGTCTGATGCGTTTTCTATCTGGTCGAGGCCCTCTACCTGGCCGCCGAACTGCGGCGACGCGGCGTCCGGCATATCCACTCCCAATTTGCGAACGCCGGTGGCACGGTGGGCCTTTTGACCAGCGTGCAGCTCGGTATCGGCTGGAGCCTGACCCTGCACGGCCTCTCGGATTTCGGCGATCCCAAGGGTCAGCGGCTGCGCGAGAAGTTCGAGCTCGCGCGCCTCGTCGTTTGTGTTTCCGAGCACGGCCGGCAGCAGGCCTTGGAGATCACAGGGGGCAAGCTGGCGGAACGAATCCACGTCGTGCGCTGCGGCCTCGACGAGGAGGCTTTCGAGGCTTCGGCACCATCTTCGTCCCCTGATGGCCCCTTGAAACTCGTTTGTGTCGGACGGCTCGCACCGGAGAAGGGGCATTCGGGCTTGCTCGACGCCCTGGCCGAGGCGCGGGAGCTCGGCCTGGACGCGGAGCTGCGGCTCATCGGGGAAGGTCCGGAGCGGGCCGCCCTCGAACAGCGCGTGCGCACATTGGGCCTCGAAGCCCACGTGGCGCTTCCCGGGGCCCGCGGTGGTTCGGAGTTGCGCAAGGAGCTGCTCGAGGCCGATCTGTTGGTGCTCTCGAGTCTGATGGAAGGCCTGCCCGTCACATTGATGGAGGCCCTCGCAACCGGCACGCCGGTCATCGCACCGCGGCTGTCCGGAATCCCTGAACTGGTACGCGAAGAGCAGGATGGCTGGCTGTTCACAACGGGATGCTTCGACGAGTTGGCGCGGGCGTTGGTCGTTGCGCAGGAAGAACGCTCGCGGCTTCCCAGCATGGGTGCCGAGGGGCGGGAGCGGGTGCGCACGCTACACGATGCTCGGCGAAACGGGGAACAGTTGAAAGAGCTGCTCGCCGCCACAGGCGCCTGGGGGTAGGCTGGATCCATGCCGCGGCCCGTGCCCGAACTCTCCATGGTCTTTCCCGTGTGGAACGAGCAGGACAATGTCGAAGCGCTCCTCCACGCTGCGCTCGACCTGGGGAAGCAGCTCTCGGGTCCGTTCGAGATCGTGGTGGTGGATGACGGCAGCCGTGACGAGAGCCGCGCGATGGTCGCCAGCCTCGAGCAGGAGCATCCGGAGATCCGCCTCGTCACCCATCCTTCGAACCGGGGCTACGGTGCGGCGCTGCGCTCCGGCCTGCGTGCTGCCCGGGGGCGTTGGGTCTTCTTCAGCGATGCCGATCTGCAGTTCGACCTGAACGAACTGCACCGCCTGCTCGGGCATACGGACACCTTCGACATCGTTGCCGGTGTCCGCACGCCGCGCCGGGATCCGTGGGGGCGACGTCTGTTGGCTGGAGGCTGGGGCCTGCTCGTACGGGGGCTCTTCGATCTTCCGGTGCGCGACATCGACTGCGCGTTCAAGCTCTTCCGCCGTGAGGTCATCGACGCGATTCCGATTGCTTCGATCGGCGCCTTCATCAACACGGAAATCCTGGTACGCGCCCGACATGCGGGTTTCCGCATCCACCAGGTTCCGGTCAGTCATCGGCCCCGTCAACGAGGGCAGCAATCCGGGGCCCACCCGAGAGTCGTGTGGCGAGCTGGCGTGGAGCTGGCCACATTGTACCGCGAGCTGCGCGCTCCAGACGCCACGGCGACTCCAACCCGCGCCAAGCCCTGAAGCCATTGCGCCTCGCCCTCGTCCTGGCCGCACCTTTCCCGACCCTTCAGGGTTCCCAACGTTATGTGGCCGAGCAAGCGCGCGAGCTGCAACGTGCGGGGGCCGAGGTGACGCTCTTCACGTATGGCACGGGAGACGGGCGCTCCATCGGCGATCTCGACGTGATCCCGGTTCCCGCAGGCCTCTCGCCGCGCAGCCTGCGTTCGGGATTGCAGCCGGCCAAGCTCATCGCGGATATCGCGCTCGGTGCGCGGCTCCTGCGTGAACACCGACGCAGGAGGTTCGACGCCATCCTCGCCCACAACGCGGAGGCTGCGGCGACCACCCTCTGCGTTCGTCGTTGGCTGCGGCGGCCCGTCGTGTACATGGCGCACACGCTCTGGGAAGAAGAGCTCGAAAGCTATCTGCCGCAAGCCGCTGCGAAGTTCGGTCGAGCCCTCGGGGCACGAATCGATCGCGGTCTGGCTTCGGCATCCGACTCTGTCGTCGTGCTGAGCCGTGCGGCCGAGGCCCGGCTCGCGCCCTTCGTCCATGGCGAGATCGCGCGAATCGTCCTCGGCGGCGGGCCGGAGCAGCCTCCGGAACCCGAGGACATTGCGAGAGCCTGCAACCGCTTCGGGCTCGAGGTCGAGGGTTTCGTTCTCTACCCAGGCAATCTGGACCGGTACCAGAACCTGGCCCTGCTCGACGCCGCCGCGGAGCATTTCGATCTCGGGCCCGTCGTGGCTGCGGCCCACGACGATCGAGGCGGCGTGCTCTCGAATATTCTCACGCTCGGGGTCGAAGACCCCGAAACCCTCCGCCAGCTGATCTTCGCTGCCCGGATCGTCGTCATCCCTCGGCGGGCGGTGGGCGGGTTCCCGATCAAGGCGCTGCAGGCGATGGAGGCCGCTCGGCCGATCGTGGCCGTGGAGGGCGTCGTCGACGGCCTCGCCCACGACCGATCCGCCTGGCTACTCCCCCAGGGCAGTGACGGCCGGGATCTGGCCGCAGCGCTCCGCGGCCTCTGGGCGAACACCCGACTCCGCACCCGCCTGGGCGAGAACGCGCGGGCCACCTTGACGCTCCAGAGCAAGAGTGGGGACGTTCTTTCCGCTGTTTCCGTTGTTTCACGAAACAACGGAAACAGCGGAAAGAACGTCCCCACTCCGGACCGCTAAGCTCGGCGCGGAACGTTTGAAGGACCCGCCCCCGCCTCGCGCGGGGAGCGGGCGTCGTGCGTGTGGCGGCTGTTGCAAGCCGCTTCTCAGGAGGAAGTTTCGAGGGTGGCCGAAGGCGATCTGCAGCCGCTGGCCGAGAGGCTGGCTAGGGGCGTCGGACCCCGGCGGCTCATGGGGCTCCGCGGTGGAGCGCGTGCCGCGGTGCTCGCGCGCCTGGTCCAGGCCGCGGGCTCACGCACCGTCCTCGTGGTCACGGCCGGCGCGAAAGAAACGGACCGCGTGGCGCAGGATCTGGCGTCGGCTCTGGGTGAAACGACTGCCGAAGAAGGGGGGCGCGTGCGGACCTTCCCGCATCCCGACACGCCCCCCTACGATCGCTTTTCGCCTCAACCCTTCGTCGTGGCCCAGCGCCTCGACATCTTGTTCCGCCTGGCCGATCCAGCTGAGGACGAACCCGGGACGATCATCGTGGCGCCCTGGGCAGCACTCACTGGCCGCGTCCCCGCCCGGGATGTGGTGCGCGCCCGCTCCGTCCGTCTGGACGTAGGCGCATGGATCGACCGGGACGAACTCGTCGCCACCCTCGTTTCCGCAGGCTACACCCGCCAGCCCCTGGTCGAGGAGCGAGGAGAGGTCGCCGTACGGGGAGGCCTCGTAGATGTCTTTCCGCCGCAGCGCTCACGTCCGGTGAGGATCGAGTTGCTAGGCGACGAAGTCGAATCCTTGCGCGAATTCGACCCGGCCAGTCAACGCTCCGAAGCGCGCCTCGAACGCCTGATCGCAGCGCCCGCCCGTGAGATCCTGGGCGATCGCGAGCTCGTCGTCGAACGGAGTGACGCCATCCGCGAACGCGGTGCAAAACAGGGCATCAGCGTTCGGAAACTCGATGAACTACTCGACGCCCTGCTCCGCGGAAGCCTGCCGCCGGGCGTCGAAGCGATGGCCCCGCTGCTTCAACCCGGCCTGGAGACCGTCTTCGACGCCCTGCCGGATGACACCCTCGTCGTGGTCGATGAGCCCGCGGCGGGGCGTGACGCCCTGTTGCATGCGGATACCGAACGCCTCGAGAACTGGGAGGGAGCACAGAACGGCGAGCGCGTCGTCTGCATGCCCGACGAGCTTGCTCTGGGCTTCGACGCCGTGCAGGCGGAGATCGAGAGGCGTGAGCCCATCACCCTGGAACGTCTGGAGGTGGAGGCCGGCGAACCCGCACTCACCTTGCGCTCTTCCTCCCAGGATGACTTGGGCACCGCATTGCGCGCGACCCGAGCCGACCCGGGCGCAGGCGATGCGCTCCGCCCGCTCGTCGAGACCCTGGCCCTCTGGTCGGACAGGGGCCTTCGTGTCGTACTCTCGGCCAGCGCGCTTTCAGGCGCGGATCGCCTGCACACCTTGCTCGGTGAGTACGGAGTTCCCTCGCGCCTCGTCCGGGAGCGGGCTCCCCTCTGGAGGTGGTCGGCCGCCGGAGAAGTCGAGGTACGAATCGGCGCCGCTAGCGAAGGTTTCGTGCTCCCGGATGAAGGCCTCGCCGTTGCCACCGAGGACGAACTCTTCGGCCCCCGAGAGAAGCGTCGCCGGCCCGGAAGCTGGCGCGAAGGCGCAGCGGTGGAGGCGCTCGGCCAACTCACCGCGGGAGATTTCCTCGTCCACGCGGAGCATGGCATCGGCATCTACCGGGGCCTCGTGATGCTCGAGCTCGGCCGGCTCTCCGACGAATTCCTTCGCATCGAGTACGACGACGGGGATCGCCTGTTCGTACCCGTCCATCGTCTCAACCTCGTCCAACGCTATGTCGGCTCTGAAGGGGGCGCCCCGAAGATCGACAAACTCGGCGGGACGACCTGGGAGAAGACCAAGCGAACGGTCAAGCGCTCGATGCGCAACATGGCGAAGCAGCTGCTCGACGTGCATGCCGAACGGGAACTGGCTCCCGGCATCTCGTTTCCAGGAAGGAACCGCGCACTGGAAGAATTCGAGGCGGTCTTCCCCTTCGAGGAAACGCCGGACCAGGCCGCTGCCATCGAGGACGTCCTCGTGGATCTGGTGCGCGATCGCCCGATGGATCGATTGGTCTGCGGCGACGTGGGCTATGGCAAGACCGAGGTGGCATGCCGGGCCGCGTTCCAGGTCGTGATGGCTGGGAAACAGGCGGCCGTTCTCGTCCCCACGACCGTCCTGTGCCAACAGCACGCCGAGACCTTCGAAGAACGGTTCCGCGGCACCGGCGCCCGGGTCGAGAGCCTCTCCCGTTTTCGCAGCCCGAAGCAGGCCAGGGAGGTGATGGAGGGACTGGCCGAAGGCAGCGTCGACATCGTGATCGGCACCCACCGGCTATTGCAGAAGCACGTGTCGTTCCGGGATCTCGGGCTGCTGGTCGTGGATGAAGAGCATCGTTTCGGTGTCGCCCATAAGGAACGCATCAAGGAGCTGAAGAAGACGGTCGACGTGCTGACGCTCACCGCCACCCCGATCCCGCGAACCCTGCAGATGGCCTTCAGCGGGCTGCGGGATCTTTCTGTCATCCAGACGCCGCCTGCGGATCGCCTGGCAATTCGAACCCAGGTATGTCGTTTCGAAAAATCGCTGATCCGAGAAGCGATCCTGCGCGAGATTCGACGCGGAGGGCAGGTCTTCTTCGTGCACAACCGGGTGCGCACGATCGGGGCGTTGGCAGAATTCCTCGAACGGCTCGTCCCGGAGGTGAAGATTCTCGTGGCTCATGGCCAGATGCCGGAACGCAAACTCGAAGATCGAATGCTGGCCTTCATGCACGGGGACCATGATGTGCTTCTGTGCACGACCATCGTCGAGAGCGGGCTGGACATCCCCCGCGCCAACACCATGCTGATCGACAGAGCAGACGCCCTCGGGCTCGCCCAGCTCTACCAGCTCCGCGGGCGGGTCGGGCGGAGCCGGAAACGCGCCTACGCCTACCTGCTCATCCCGGGCGAAGCAGCCCTCACGCCCGACGCGACCCGCCGGCTCGAGGCGATTCAGGATCTCACCGAACTCGGTAGTGGCTTCCGTCTCGCCAACATGGACCTCGAAATTCGAGGTGCCGGAAACCTTTTGGGCGGAGAACAATCGGGAAACCTGGGAGCGGTCGGCTACGAGACCTACATGGAGCTTCTCGAAGAATCGATCGCCGAGCTGCGCGGCAGCGGCAAACACCTGGCCATCGACCCGGAAATCCGCCTTCCCGTGGCCGCGCGCCTACCCGAAACGTACGTCGCGGACGTCAGCCAACGTCTGGTTCTCTACAAGCGCCTCGCCAGCGCGCCCGACCTCGATGAGGCTCGCCGCTTGCGGGAGGAGCTCCTCGACCGCTTTGGCCCGCTCCCCGAGGAAGCCGAGCATCTGGTTCAGGTCATCGAGTTGAAAGTCCGCGCCCGCGAAATCGGTGTCATGAAGATCGAGATCGAGCGCGGCGCCCTCGTACTCACCGCCGCCGAAACCAGCCAGGTCGATCCGGCAAGGCTAGTCGAGTGGATGAACACCAACGATCCCGAGATCGAAGTCCTCCCCGACCACCGCATCCGCACCAACGCCCCCGACAAGACCCCGGCCGCACTCTTCCCCCGAACCCACTGGCTCCTCGACCAGCTGACCCACCCCTCATGAGTCAACAAGCGGGGACGGAGTTTACAATTGACTTTTCTCCGAAGAGTCAATTGTAAACTCCGTCCCCGCTTGTTGACTTATGAAGGTTTCGAGTTGGCGGTGGGCTTCTTCGTCGGGGAGTTGCTGCGGGGGGTGCTTCATGAAGGCTGCGCTTGGGGCGGGGAGGATTCCGCCTTGGCCCCGGTCGAGGGCGAGCTTGCAGCAGCGGATGGCGTCGATGGCGACGCCTGCGGAGTTCGGGGAATCCTCGACGGAGAGACGTAGCTCGAGGTTCATCGGGACGTCACCGAAGAGCTTGCCCTCCATGCGGAGGAAGCAGACCTTGTTGTCGTTCTGCCAGGGCACATAGTCGCTGGGGCCAACGTGGATGTTCTCGTCGGCGATCCGCTCTGCGGCGACGGACTGCACGGCCTCGGTCTTCGATTCCTTCTTCGAGGCAAGGCGGTCGCGGTTCAGCATGTTCAGGAAGTCCGTGTTGCCGCCGGTGTTCAACTGGTACGTCCGCTCGAGCTTCACACCCCGCCGCGCAAAGAGCTCCGTCAACATACGATGGGTGATCGTCGCACCGAGCTGCGCCTTGATATCGTCACCGACGATCGGAAGCCCACGCTCCTCGAAGCGTTCGGCCCAGGCCGGATCGCTGGCGATGAAGACGGGGATGCAATTCACGAAGCCGGCGCCGGCCTGGAGCGCGCATTCGGCATAGAAGCGGGCCGCCAGCTCCGAGCCGACGGGCAGGTAGTTCACCACCACCTCCGCCCTGCCTTCCTGGAGCACGCGAACCACCTCGGCCTGATCGGCTTCCATGGCGTCGGCAACCTGGAACGTCCGAGCTGTAGGCTGCTCACCCATATGCCCCGAAACGCCGTCCAGGATTTGGCCCATGCGTACCGGAACGCCCGCCTTCGGAACCTCCGGCGCGAACACCTGGGTGCAATTGGGCTCGGCGAAGATCGCTTCACTGACGTCCCGCCCGACCTTGCGCCCGTCAACGTCGAAAGCCGCCACGATTTCGACATCGCACGGCCGGAAGCCGCCGATCTCCGGGTGCATCAGCCCAATGAGATCATTGGGCCCCTGAGTTCCATAGTGGTGAATTCCCTGCACCAATGAGCTGGCGCAATTTCCCACACCCACGATCGCGATTCGGATTTTCTTCATTTCCCACGCCCCCGCTGTTCGACAGGGGAGTTTGGAGGGTTGAAGGTGGTCTCCGCAAGGGGCTCAGCGAGCCGCCGCCCCCTGGACGACACCGCCCGCATCCTTGGGTCCCTCGGCCAGGAACTGCATCAGGATCTGCACCAGCTCGGTCGGAGGAGTCGGCTCGGGCTCTTCGACCGAATCCTTCATGTGCTCGAAGCGCAGCAGATCCATCTTTTCGTAGGCAGCCCGCACCCGCGGCGTGAGGAGACCCAGGCGTTTCAGGTTGGGCACGATCTTCGAGAAGGTCATCTGCCGGAAGCCGACCATGAAGGGCATCTCCTTGGCCCACTCGGTCCACAGCGGCACATCCCATCCAAGCCGCTCGAAGACCTGCGTCATGAGCAGGCGCTCGCGAAGCAGGTGGGTCGCCTCGATCACGAACTCCTCGCGCTCGCGAAGCTCGTTCCCGCTCATCTCTTCCGTGTAGAGCTTGTCGAGGGCCATGACGCCGAAGGCCACGTGCCGGGATTCGTCCGCCATGATCCGGGTGGTGATGTCCTGGATCAGCGGCTCCCCGGCCATCATCATGCGCATCATCCCGAAGGCGGCGAGCGCCAATCCCTCGACCATGATCTGCATGCCGAGGAACGTCACATCCCAGCGCGAATCGGTGATGATGTCGCTGAGCAGCGTTTGCAGGCTGGGATTCACTTCGTAGGAGAGCCCCAACTTCTCGGTGAGGTAGCGGTGGTAGACCTCGACGTGGCGCGCCTCATCCATCACCTGGTTGGCGGCATAGAATTTCGCCTCTTCCCAGGGGACGGTTTGCACGATCTTCGCCGTTGCGAGTAGTGCACCCTGCTCGCCGTGGAGGAATTGCGAGAGCATGAACCCGTTCATGTTGAGCTGCAGCTCGATCATTTCCTCGTCGGACATCTTCTTCGGCGGGTTCATGACGTTGTTCATCACGTCAGCCGCGCCGGCAGCCGACCGCTCCGCCATCATCCGCTCGATGCTGACCTCGGTGCTCCAATCGAGCTCCGATGCGTTCCAATCGAGGGCCTTACCCTTCTCGAAGAGATTGAGAAGGTTCTGCTTGCGCAGCGAGTATTCCCAATCGAAGACGGTGTTGACCGTGGCTTTGACGTCCTGGAATTTTCCGGTGGGAGGGATCGGGACGGGGTTCTTCTGCTCGTATTTCATGAGGACTCCTGGGGCGCGACATAACAAAGGAAGTTCCTGGATATCTCTGTCGCAAGCTCTTGATCGGAGAGCACACGACCTGCGGCACGCACTTCGCCCATCAGCACCAGATGGAGCATGAGGGCGAACGCAAACTGGACACCGAGATCGACCGCGACCTCGGGCTGGGGATGGGTGATGCGCTCGGAGCGCGAGAGCACGAGCCGACCGATGCGCTCGGAAACGCTTGCGCGGAAACGCAGGGCATCGGCGCGGGTGTCCGGGTCATCGGTGACCCGCTGCAGGAACGCGGCGATCAGGTTGCGGCGCTCCCGGGCGATGCGCACCAACTCGGATGCGCAGACCTGCACGATCTCCGGCAGGCCCGTGTCCGTCCAGCGCTGACCATCCGCCAGCTGGTCGACGAGTGCTGACATGCTGCGGAAGAAGCGCTCCTCGATCGCGCTCAAGAGTTCGTTCTTGTCCTTGAAACGGGCGTAGAACCCGCCGACCGAAGAGCCGGCGCGACGCACGATCTCGGGGATCGAGGAATCCGCCAGGCCCTTCTCCTCGATCAATTCTTCCGCTGCCTCGAGAATGCTCTGGAGGGTTCGCTCGCTTCTCGCCTGTTTCGGGCGGCTGACGCTCTGGAGCGGCTGGGCTGTGGATCGGGCCATGGCTTCCCCTTCGATCAGATTCAGCGATGGGACGTCGCGATCTGTGGAGGAAAATCCGAATCAAAATCCGAATCTGTTTCGGATTTTGGGGATTCTAGACCCAGTCCATCAGCTCTGCAAGAGCCTGGATGGTCGCAGTGGGCCGAATTCGGCTCATCTGGGCACTGCCCTTACCTGGAGCATCGACCCAGCAGGCGTGCAAACCCGCCGATTGGGCTCCCTGGATATCGGCGGTCAGATTGTCGCCCACCATCCAGGCCTCGCCTGGTGCCACATCCACTTCCGCGAGAGCCTGTCCGTAGACCCTTGGATCCGGCTTGCCGAAACCCAGCTCGCCCTCGACCAGGATGGCCTCGAAGAAAGCGCCGAGCCGGAACCGCTCGATCTTCCTGCGCTGCAGCTCCGGGCCACCGTTGGTCACCATCACGAGGGGGATGCCTCGCGTGCGGAAGTGCTCGAGCGCGTCCATGGCGCCCGGAAGCGGCTCCACCCGGGCTTCGCGCTCGTCGTGAAAGGCATCCGCCATCGCCGCACCGCGTTCAGGCTGAGGCAGCCCGAGCGCCTGAAGGGCCCACAGGCAGATCGTGCGCCGCGCCCCGCGCAGATCATGCCGCCCCAGGCGACTGCGCTCGGGCGGGGCCCAGTAGCGGCCGGCTGCCTCGCCCACTGCTGCAAGCAGTATTTCGGCATCGAGCCCGAGCTGCGGAGCAAAATGGTCCGTCACGCTCTTCCAGACATCGTCGGCCAGCGGCCCGTAGACGAGGATGGTGTCGTCGAGATCGAGCAGCAGTGCGCGGGGCGGCCTCGTTCTCACCGGTCGATCCACTTCTCGATCGCCGGAGGTTCCCACGCCGCAAGCTGGTCGAGCAGAGCGTCCGGCTCCTCGGCATGAAGCAGCAGACCGCGATGCTCCGGGCGCAGGAATCGCCTCTCGACCAGCCCGTCGAGGAAACCGGCGAGCCCAGCGTAGAAGCCATCCACTTCGAGCAGCCCCGACGGCTTTGCCAACTCGCCGAGCTGCACCCACGTCAGGACTTCGAAGAGTTCATCCAGCGTGCCCACGCCGCCGGGCAGGCTCACGAAGGCATCCGCCCGCTCCATCATCAGCTGCTTGCGCTCGAACATGCTCTCGACCACGAGAAGCTCCGTCAGCCCCTCGTGGGCGACCTCCTTCCGCGCCAGGGAACGCGGAATCACGCCGACGACCTCGCCGCCGCCCTCGAGAACCGTATCCGCGACGATCCCCATCAAGCCGACACAGCCCCCGCCATACACGAGGCCCAGGCCGCGGCGCACGAGCGCCTCGCCGAGAAGGCGGGCTGCGTCCGCGTAGCCCGGCTCGGAACCGCGGCTCGAGCCACAGAACACACAGATGCGACGGAGCGCTGAAATGCTGGAACCCTCCCGCTGTGTCATGCTGCGCGCCAGTGGACTGGTGGGTCTACATCCTGCGCTGCGGCGACGGTTCGTTGTATACCGGAATCACCAACAATCTCACCCGACGGCTCGAAACGCACCAGCAAGGCAAGGGCGCGCGGTACACGCGAGGGCGGTTGCCGGTGAAGATGGTGTACCGGGAGGCGTGCGCGGGGCGTTCCGAGGCTTCGAAGCGGGAGGCCGAAATCAAGCGCTTCCCGCGCGCTCGGAAGCTCGCGCTTCTAGGCGGTCGGAAAGCCCGACGAGGAGGGTCGCGGCGGCGGAGCTGACCGGCGTCGGGTTCCCTTGCCTTCCGGCCTGGCCACCTCTGCCAGGCCCGCTCTCGGTACTGGAATCATGGTAGGCTGGAAGCATGTCGGCTGGACGGCTCGGTGTAGGAGCTCTTATCGTACGGTTTGCCCGTCGTCTTCGTTATCCGCAGCTCTTCTTTCTCATGGCCGGCATCTTCGTGCTCGACCTGATCATTCCGGATGCCCTCCCATTCGTGGACGAGGCGCTCTTGGCGCTCGGCACCTTGTTCCTAGGGGCCTACCGGAAGCGGGGCGAAGCGGACGAGGTTTAGCGAGCAGGCCGCTCTTCCAGGCGGTCGGAAAGCGCAGCGAGGAGGGTCGCGGCGGCGGAGCTGACCGGCGTCGGAATTCCGTGGCGTGCGCCGATGCGAACCACGACAGCATTTCGCGCGTCGTGCTCGAGAGGCCTTCCGGCCAGGCGATCCAATAGAATCGAAGTTGGTTGTTCGGGATTCGTGGCGGCAAAGGCCGCGATCAGCTCGTCGGCAAGCTTCGGGTCGAGCTTGGCACCTTCGGCGCGCGCGACCAGGATGGCTTCCGCTGCCAGGGCCCGACCCCAGGCCGCGTTCGTGGACTGGCGGAAGGCTCCCATCCCACGACCGGTCAGCGCCGTGACCGCCCCGGAGCTGGCGTTCAAGCATAGCTTGCGCCAGAGCGCGGTGACGAAATCGGCGGATCGCTCGACGATGGCTGGAGAACCCTCGAGCAAGCCTGCAAACTCCTCCCCGAGCATGTCGTCGGCAACGACCAGCCGAAAGGGCCCGCGCTGAAGGATGTACCCCGGAGCCGGCCGCTCGGCAGGGCAATCGACGACCACCGGAAGCACCTGGGCGTTGCCAACGAAAGGTGAGACCCGCTCGCGCTGCTCGACCCCGTTCTGCAGGACAGCCACCCGCGTTCTCGCGCCGATCATCCCCTGCAGCCATGGCCCCACGTCCCCGGTTTGATGAGCCTTGGTCGCGAGGAGGATCCAGGAAAAAGGGCGATCCGAAGGAGCGGCGACCGCACGGCCCGCACCAAGAATCGGCCCAGAGGCCGTCAGTGGGCCCGATGGCGTCTGCACCGCTACCGGACCGTCGTGGGCGCTGCGACTGAACATGGCCACCGACCGACCGGCGGCGCAGAGATGGGCCGCTGCCACACCCCCAATGGCGCCGACGCCGAGAACGGCCACGTCGCCCATCTTCAACGTCTCGCCGTGATCAAGACCGCCTCGTAATCGACCGCGATCCTTCCGCCGGCCTCTTCGATTGCTCGCGCCAGCCCATCCCAGAGCCGCTGCCGACTGGCCTCCGGCAGCAGGAGGTGGCCGGATTGCGTCTGCATCAGCTTGAGATACTGCTCGGTCCCATACTCCTGACGCCACGGGAAGTTCTCGATCTGAGCGGGCCCGAAGGCCTTCGTTCGCGTGATCCGCTCGTCGATCGGCTCGCGCGTCGCCGCCTCGCCGCCTACCGCGACGACCTTCTCGAGCTGCGGTGCCTCCGCCCGATAGACCGCGGCGAGAGCCTCGTGAAGCGCGCTCTCAGCGGGCAGCGGGCGATTCCAGAAGAGCGCGATCAAGCCGTCCGGCCGAAGGGCTTGCGCGGCTTTCGTATCGCCTCGCTCCGGATCGACCCAATGCCAGGACTGGGCTGCGATCAACAGGTCGAAGGGTTCCGCGGGAAGATCGTAGTCTTCGAACCGGGATTCCTCGATCTCGACTGCTGGAAATGCCTTCGTGCGCTCGCGGGCGAGGGCGGCAAGCTCAGCGCCAGGCTCGAGGCAGACCATCCGATGGCCGCGTCGTGCGAAGGGAAGTGTTGCTTTGGCCGGACCGCAGCCGATCTCGAGAATTCGCCCTGGCTCGGAAAGGCCCGCCAGTTGAAGCACACGCTCCACGAGCGCTTCCGGATAGCCCGGTCGGACTTCATCGTAGAGCGCCGCGACCTGGTCGAACGTCGCGCCCCGCCGGTTCCGATCCGCCTGCTCCACTCGGCTAGAGTAGACCCATGGATGCCGCCGAGCGAACCATCGTGATCACCGGAGCCAGCCGCGGCCTGGGAGCGGGCCTTGCCGAGGCGCTGCACGCGGAGGGCGCTCGGCTGGCGTTGTGTTCGCGCTCGGCTCCCATCCTGCCGAGCAGCGAACGCGTCCTGTCGGCCGAATTCGACGTGCGCGACACCGACGCCGTCGCCCGCTTCACGAAGGATGCTGCTGCGCGCTTTGGGAGCATCGATCTCTGGATCAACAACGCGGGCGTTCTCGCGCCCATCGCGCCGTTGCGCGATGTCGATCTCGAGGAAGCGCACACCCACGTCGAGATCAACCTGCTCGGTCTCCTCGCCTGCTGTCAGGCCTTCGTTCGCCATGCTCGGGAGAGGGAAGGAGGCGGCACCCTCGTCAACATCTCCTCGGGTGCCGCCCGCAAGCCCTACTCCGGTTGGTCCGTCTACTGCGCGGCCAAAGCCGCCGTCGATCGTTTGACGGAATGCATCGATCTCGAAGAGCGGGCCCACGGTCTTCGTGCATTCTCGGTGGCTCCGGGCGTCATCGATACCGACATGCAGGCCTTGATTCGGAGCACGGATGAAGCCGACTTCCCCGACCTGCCGAGGTTCCTCGCGATGAAGCGCGACGGCCGCTACAACACGCCGGCCTTCATTGCTGAACGGCTGTTGGAGCTGGCGTTCGGAGAATCTGGCCAGCCAGCTGACGTTCTCATCAGCCTGCCGAATGAGTGGGAGACCCGATGAAGCTCTTGCGCAATTTGCGCCCGGTCTTCCTGTTGTTGTTGATCCTGGGAGCCTACTACCGCACCCAGGGTTGCACGCCGCAGGGGGATTCCGGCGTTCTGGGTTCCTCCCCAGAGCCGCCTGGCCGCAGCATGGACGCCTACGACGTAATCGGCGATGCCTTCCGTGCCGGCCGAAGCGACATCCTGGTGATCGGCGAAGGCCGGGTGGAAAAGGTGCTCCGAGACGACAACAAGGGTTCGCGGCATCAGCGTTTCCTGCTCGCACTCGATTCAGGCCAGACGGTTTTGATCGCCCACAACATCGATCTCGCGCCTCGCATTCCGGATCTTCGCCGCGGCGATGTCGTCCTGTTCAAGGGCGAGTACGAATGGAATGAACGAGGCGGAGTCGTCCACTGGACCCATCACGACCCGGCCGGCCGTCATGCAGACGGCTGGCTGAGGCATGAAGGCTCCCGTTACGACTGATCGGAGCTCCCTGTTGCGCGCGGCGCGCTCGTGCGATCATGGAAGGCCGTAGGAGGATCCCTTTGGAAACGCTGATCGTCGAACGCAATGGGGACGGGATCGTCACCGTCACCCTCAATCGCCCCGAGAAGAAGAATGCCATCTCCATGCCGATGTGGGCCGAGCTCGGCGAGACGTTTCGCGAGGTCGCAGAAAGCAAGGATGACCGCGTGATGGTGCTGACTGGGGCCGAGGGCGCGTTCTGCGCGGGAGCGGACCTTACGCCGGACGGAGACGCCGACTGGCATCAACTCGATCGCATGCAGTACTACGGCTGGGTCGGGCTCGCCCTGCACGAGATTCCCAAGCCTGTCATCGCAAAGGTGAACGGGGTTGCCGTAGGTGCCGGCCTGAATCTCGCTCTCGGTTGCGACCTGATCGTGGCGGGCGAAAGCGCGCGTTTTTGCGAGATCTTTGCGCGCCGCGGCCTCGCCCTCGATCTGGGCGGCTCGTGGTTGCTCCCCAGGCTCGTCGGCCTGCACAAAGCGAAGGAACTCGCGCTGCTCGCCGAGATGCTCAGTGCAGAAGAGGCGGAGCGGATCGGCATCGTCAATCGCGTGGTACCGGATGCGGAACTGGACGCGTTCGTCGACGACTGGGCAAACCGGCTGGCCGAAGGCCCGCCTCTGGCGCTGCAACTCTCCAAACGCATGCTCACCAGCGCCATGACAGGCAGCCTGTCCGAAGCCCTGCATGCCGAAGCCATGGCGCAGAGCGTGACAGGCGCTTCGAAGGACACGCGAGAGGCCATGATGGCCTTCTTCGAGAAGCGCACACCGGTCTTCCACGGGAAATAGGGATTTCGATTCCGGCGGAAGCGCCGTCTCCTGAGGCGACGCGCTACTTCGTCGAGCGCCGACCGATGAACCCCCCGACCGAACGCACGAGCCAGCGGGGATAGAGCTGGACCGCACTCGCCAACAACCGGTTGGGGACGCCCGGAACCACGACTGCGCGTCCCTCCATGCAGGCGGCATAACCCTCCCGAGCGACGTCATCGACCTCGGAAAGAAGGAAGCCCGGCACGCTGCGGGTCATCTCGTGCTCACTCATCGAGCGGTCGTACATATCGGTCTTCGTGATGCCGGGGCAAAGCGCCGTGACCGTTACACCGCTTTCCTTCAGCTCCTCGGACAGTGACTCAGAGAGTGAGAGCACGAACGCCTTGCTGGCTGCGTAGAGCGCCATCGACGGCACCGGCTGAAACGACGAAGTCGATGCCACGTTGAGGATGCGGCCCCTGCCTCGCTCGAGCATGCCCGGCAGCAAGCGACGGATCAGTGTCGTGAGCACCACCACATTCAATTGCAGGAGGCGCTCCTGGGGTTCGAGCCCGATCTCCGCGAATGCGCCTTGTTCCATCAGACCCGCGTTGTTCACGAGCACGTCGACCGTGAGGCGAGCCTCCTCCAGCTCTTCGACCAGTTTCGCCGAGGCACCTGGTGCGAGCAGATCCGTCGGAAGGACATGGACCGTGACGCCATGCTCCTTTCGGCAGCACTCAGCCAATGCCTGGAGCTGAGCCTCGCGCCGGGCCACGACGATCAGGTCGAAACCATGCTCGGCAAACACGTGAGCCAGCTCCAGGCCGATTCCACCGGAAGCGCCGGTGATGAGAGCGGATTCCCGGCGATTCGCCATGGCCCTACCTCTGGACGGGGATGGTTCAGGCTACCACGACTGCGCAGGGTATAGAGTGCCAGCTTGGACCAATGCTGGCTCGGGACTGGCGCGCCGGGCCGATACTGCGCCACGATCCCGCGATGGAAATCTCGAACAAGGTGGCCATCGTGTTGGCGATCACGAGAAACCGTAGAAATCTGATCATCTAGCCGTGGTCGCGCGCGAGTGCTGGTTTCTCGTCAGAACGGCGAATCGGTGTCGGTCGGATCGGTGTCGAGTTCGCGATCGAGAGCCGCGAGGTAGTG
>JAAETT010000072.1 GCA_024228115.1 bacterium | reverse complement strand
GAGCTTCAGGCAGTTCGGTCTTGCTGCTGCCATCGGGTTCATTCTTGCCTTCCTCGGCACGTTCACGCTGCTACCGGCGCTCCTCTGCCTGATGTCTCCGCGCACGCGCGGCCCGGACCGGGCCCGGCTCGGCGTTGTCCGGGAGATGCTGAGCGCCGCGGTGGGTGCGGTGTCGAGCAGGCCCACGTTCGTTCTCGTCACCGGAATGGCCGTGTTCATCGGCCTGGCTGCGGGGATCCCGCGGCTCTACTACGAGGTGGACTTCGGTGACCAGTCGCTGGTCTTGCGCTCCGTCCGCTTCATGGAGGCCAACTTTAGGAAGCCGATGTCGACGGAGCTCGTGGTCACGATCCCAGAGGGGAAGCGGATCTATGACGAGGAGAGTCTCCGACTCCTCGAACGCATCGAGCGCTATTTCGACAGCGAGCCGAGCAGCGGAATCGCCTGGAGCTTCCTCGACTTCCTCGAAGAGGCCTACCGGATCGACCACGGAAGCCGGGCTCGGTCCCTCGATCAACTCGTCGAAGCAGCGCCAGCGGAGATGCCGATCGTTGCGTCCTACCACGGCCTCTCCGGCTTCTGGAGCGAGTCCGCTTCCGAGGGCGGTGATGGCGAACGGGTCTACCGGGACCGCGCGCGCATCTCGGTCCACCGAAGCTGGCTCAATGGCGAAGACCAGATCCCGTACGTCGATCGCCTCCAGGGTTTCATCACGAATGTGAATCAAGACGTCCAACCCGAGGGCTACCGGGTCGAGTTGCACGGAGGGCTCGAGCTGGCCGCGCTTGCCGAGCGCCGCATTCGAGATACGCAGTGGCGAAGCTTCGCCACTGCCTTCGTTGTCGTCGGTCTGACTCTGTGGGCGCTCTTGTGGTCTTCACCAGCCCTCGCAGCGCTGGGAACCGTCGTGAACGTGCTCCCCGTGATCGCGCTCCTCGGCTTGATGGGCTGGGCCGGGATTGCGGTGGATCCCGCAAACACCATGGTCGCGGCCGTCCTCCTGGCGATCGCTGTGGATGACACGATCCACGTAGCTCTCCGCTATCAGCGCGCCCGCCGCGAAGGCGCCACGCGCCTGCCCGCAATCACCACGACCCTCACGACGGTCGGCGAAGCCGTTGTGATCACCAGCATCTGTCTTGCGCTGGGCTTTGCGGTCCTGATGTTCTCCCGTTGGGGAGGTCTCGTCTCGTTCGGTCTCCTCGCCAGCCTCGGCATCGTCTTTGCGTTGCTTGCCGACCTGCTTCTCTTGCCGGCCGCTTTGCTCCTCCG
>JAAETT010000071.1 GCA_024228115.1 bacterium | reverse complement strand
CGGTCGAGCCGGGAGGGCGTTCGCCCTGGGTCAAGGACCTTTCGACCCGGAAGATCTGAATCGGAATCCGGAACGGCGGGCTGCGTCGCCCCCCGGCCAAATGATCAGATTTCTACGCTTCTGAGTGAGCGTCTACACCAGTGTGGCGTCTTCGAGCTGCTCCGCGGGTACCAACCGGTCGAGGTAGCCTGCATCCGTGGCGCCGGCGGGATCGTAGATTTCCGCCTGGGCCACACTGCGTTGTAGATGCCGCCGGGAAAGTCGCTCTTCGGCCAACTCGACCCCGAACTGCGGAAGGGTCATGCCGATCGCCACCTCGTTCAGCCCGAGCTTGAACTCGCCCTCACTGCCGATACGCTGGTCCGCCGCGAGCAGCATCAAGGCTCCCATCGCAAGCGCATGGCCACTGCAGCCGGCCACGATCGGAAGCGGGCTCTCGACCATGCGCGCCAACAACTCGGCGCCTCCCCCGACCAGGCTCTGGGCGGCTTCGGGTCCCTGGCGCATCACGGATAGATCGAAACCGGCGGAGAAGCGCCCGGGGCGCCCGATCAGCGCGACGACTCGTGCTTCCTTCTCGGCGCGGTCGAGCCCGGCATTCAGCGCGTCCAACGCAGTCGGCGAGATGGCGTTGGCCTTCCCGTCGTCGAAACGAAGGATCGCGACCTCTTCGGAGAGTTCGTAGCGGAGGAGTTCGTCAGACATGGGCGCCCAGCGTAGGCGATTCCATCGAATCCCGGCATCTCCAGCCAGAAAGGCTCGGGAGCGCCCGGTGGACTACAGCCTGAGGCGGCCGTCACGCTCCTCGACGAAGCCGCGAATCTCTTCTTCGCTCTCGTCGTCCAGGCCACTCCAGCGCACCGCCATCCCGATCGGCAGGTTCTTCTTCACCAGGTTGCCCGGCACGTTGGTCGCGATGACCTCCGCTGAAACCCGGATGTCGCCCTCCGGAAGTGGCAGCGTGAGATGCACGATCGCGCGCGGCATCGAGGGGCGTGGCGTGGCCAGATAAGCCCCCCGGGCGGAGATCGAGTACAGCTTGGCGGGCTTTTCGCGCCCTCCTGCGTTGACCTCCACCGGCCAGTTCGTCGGAACGCGCGGAGCCCGTCGGGTCGAGACCATGGGTGCGCTGCTGAGCGATCGGTTCACCTGGAAACGCAGGGTATTGTCGTCGATGGGGTTCCAGAGGCCGTAGTCGACGCCGGCTCGCCGCAAGCGGCCGCGCTGATCCGCGTCCGGCCGCTCGCCAAAGGCGGCGATCGGCAGCGCCGGGATCCGGTCCGGCTCGGCCGCGCGGAAGGCTCGAAGAGAGCGCTCGAGATCCACCACGGGCAGGTCCGGCGGGATGATCACGCAGCCGACCTGGAAACGCTCATCGCAAAGGGCCTCCAGGCCCTGGTCGGTGGTCTTGGCCCGCACGACGTGGAAGTCCATCTGACGCAGACGCAGGGAGAGGGCCTCCATGCGCTGGGAGCCTGAATCGATCAGGAGTAGGGTTCGCCGTTCCACTTCTACCGCCTCGCGTCCGGGGGACGTGTAGGACCATCGGCAAGTTGCGTCTTCGGCCGGAGGGGAGTGTTTTCCGGGTGATCGGGCTCACCAAGTCCGGGCTCACGATATTTTCAGAAAAGCCGATATACTGTAGGAGAATCCCTTCTCTTTTCTTGCCCGGGGAGCCGTTTGGCCCTCGAGGCGGCTTCGAGGAGCCCCCCCAGTTTGCCTCAACCCCCCATCTCCCCCGATCTCCACGCCGCGCTGGAGCGCGGCGCAGCGGCCTGTGCTGGCCTCTTCGATACGCCCACCCTGGGCGGCCTTGGGCGGGTTCGCATGTGCCGCCTGGCGGGTTTTCCAGATGAAGGTCTGGTGCCCGGGGACGACATGACCGCCAGCCTCGTGCTCCCGGTCCATGCACCGACGCCGGCCACCGCCGTACTCAGCTTCGAGCCGGAAGCTGCTTTCCACCTGATTCGCTCCGCGGCGGGCGAACCCCAGGGCGAGCCTCTGGGGCGCTTCACCGCGTTGGGGCAGGCTATGGCCGAACGAATCCTCGCTGAGCTGTTCGGCGAGCCAGCGTGTCTGGGCCCCATCCGACTCGAGGAGAATGGCGTCGTTCCGACCGTCCTTGGGACGCACGCTCCCCGAGACACGGCCCTGCTCTGCGCCGAACTCGTCCTGGCGGACGAAGAGTCAGCGGTGGGCGGTGTGTTCTACCTCTTGACCGATCGCAAAGAGCCGAGCGGCCAAGACGCCTGAGGCGCTTTCAGCGTCTGAGATCCCGCTTGTGGTTCCGCGTGAGCCACGCATCGCGCCCGATGCGGTAGACCCGGCGGCCCGGTGATTCCTCTTCCGGTTGTCGCGTCAGACCGCACTTCACGAGCACGCGTTCGGATGCCTTGTTCGCTTCGTCGCAGCTCGCTCGTGCCCGATCGGCACCGAGGGAAGAGAACGCAAGGTCGAGTACGAGGAGAGCGGCTTCGGTTGCATAGCCCTGGCCCCAATGGGAATGCGCCAGGAAGTAACCGAAGGCGATCTCGGACCGACCCGATGGATCCGTCTTCCATTCGAAGCCGGCATCGCCCAGAACCTCTCCGTCCGCGAGTCTCTCGATGGCCAGGAAGAATTCTTCCCGAGCCGTCGAACTCTGGGCCGCGACACATCGCTGAAGGTGTTCGCGAGAGCCGTCTAGATCCGTCGGCGCCCAGTCCAGGAACCGGCCCACCCGCGGATCTCCAAGCCACCGGTGCATGGCCTCGGCCTCGTCGGCCCTCCACTCGCGAAGCCGGATTCGGTCCCCAAGGCACTCCATCGCCAAGAGTTTGGCGGATCATGGCGTTCTCGGCGCAGGTGCGGCGATCCAAGCCGCCTGCGTGGCGTCGAGGTTGGCCAGCCTGGGTTTCGCGGGGCTGTTGAGGGGGATCGGTCAGGGTGTTCGGGGGTTCCTTCGATCCTGCGGGGCGTTTCCGGGCGACCAGCGAACGGGCGCGCCGCCTTGGCCCGCATGGGTAGGGCGGATGCCGGCTCTGGCCCGTGGCTCGGTTATACGGCGCTCGGGACCTCGGCCGGATCGAGCCGCGGGCCAGCCTTGCGCCAGCCCTCCGCCAGAAGCCACGTATGTGGGTTGGCGATCGCCACCACGTTTCCGCCAGGTCGTTCCCGCGCCTGGGCCACGAGTCCCCGTGCGGAGCGCCGCCAGCCCTCGAACCAGCGGCCAGAGGATGCAGGATCGATCCTCATTGTCCGAGGCTTCGTCTTCATGTGCCTACGAGCATTCAGAAGCACGTAGCGCATCGCATTCCGCATCTGGGTCGGCGTCCGCAGCACCACGTGATGGAAGCGGTCCAGCAAGACACGCCCCTGCCGCCCGAACACCCGGTTCACCGCCCGCGCCAGACGAGCCCCCAACGCATTCATTCCCCTGCCGAGCGCCCCCGCATCCTTGGCCTCGACGATCAGATGCAGATGATTCGACTGGATCGAATAGTGAACGAGCCGGAAGTCCGTGCGGTCGAGCACGCAGGCAAACGACCGCTCCACCTCTCGCACCAGCCGCCCATCTCGAAGT
>JAAETT010000070.1 GCA_024228115.1 bacterium | reverse complement strand
GCCTCAGGGGCGCGCCGAGCTGCGGATCGCTGCCGAGGCCTCCACCCGCCAACGATTCAATCGGGCCATCGAACAACTCGCCGCCTGACCCGGACCGATACCCTCAGGGGCCCGGATCCAATGACGGATTGGGGCTAGGTGCATCCTCTGGCCCGAATCCTCCCCTGCCAAAGCGTTCCGATCCAATCCCGACGAACAGGATGAACCATGCCGGGCATCGATTTCTCCTCCCATGACCCCGATTTCAGTCAAGAGCAGATCGACCAATGCACGCGAATCATCGGTGGTCTGAGAGAGATCAACAGCAGGATCGTGCGCCTGGGCGGATCCCTGGAGGCCCTGACCTCTGCCGGAGATCGAGTGGAGGCCCTGCTGGCTTCGCTGGACGAGGTGACCCAGGCCAGAGCGATGGAGTTCCGATTCGAGCTCGATCCAGCGGATCCCAACGGCGTCCTCCCGTTCAATGCGGCCACCGGGGAGTTCAACCCCATTGCGCCGACGGTGAAGATGACCCTGGAGGGAGACCAGCTCGTCGCTGACTGTACGTTCTCCAACTGCCACGAGAGCGGGCCGGACACGGTGCAGGGGGGCCTGGTCGCAACGGTCTTCGACGAGCTCCTGGCCATCGCCATGATGACGAAGGGAAAGGCCGGGCCCACACTCTGGATCAAGGCGACCTTCCTGAAGCCGGTTCCGCTCGGCGAAGCGCTTCGCTTCGAAGCCGACGTAGCTGCCAGCGATGGAAAGAAATTCATCGGCAAGGGAAGCTGCTACCGCGGAGACACGAAGATCACCGAGGTCGAGTGCCTGATGCTCGGCGCCTACGACATCCCGGTGCTCGACATCGACGCAGCGTAGAGCCAACATCCGCCAGGTTGGCCGAGCCGGTCGATCTCGAATCGCTTCGGCAGGAGGAGGAAAGCCGTGTCCAGGGAACGCGTAGAGATGCTCTCCCCGGAGGACGCAGCGAGAGCGGCCAGCCAGGTGGATCTTCACGAGCTCATCCCGAAGCTCAATATCTTCCGGACGATCTTGCATCGCCCCCGGACCGCCAAGGCGATCTCGGATCTGATCCTCTCGCTGATGTTCGAGGCGGAGCTCGAGCATCGCTTGCGCGAGCTCGTCATCATGCGCATCGGCTGGGTGACCGGGTCCGAGTATGAATGGGCGCAGCACTGGCCCCTGGCCCAGGAGATGTTCGGCTGCACGAGCGAGGAGCTGGTGGCGCTGCGCAGCTGGCGGGGCTCCGAGCTCTTCGATGAGCGCGACCGTGTCGTGCTCGACGCCACCGATGAGCTCCTCGAAACGGGCGACCTCTCTGACGAACGCTGGGCGCGATGTGAGGCCACGCTGGGCCGTGAGGCGAGCATCGATCTCGTCTCTGCGGTGGCGACGTGGCGGCTGGTATCGATCCTGGCCCGGGGGCTCCGCGTTCCCCTGGAAGAGGGACGTGACTCGTGGCCTCCCGACGGCAAGGCATCGCCGGCGGAGGCCAGGGGGCCGGTCTTGGAATGACGACGATGGACTTCGATCAGAGTAGACACAAGTGGCGTGAAGTGACCGGCGAGCCGGGGGATTCCTACCTGGTTCACCACTGGTACACCATCCTGGGTGTAGACGCTCACTCAGAAGCGTAGAAATCTGATCATTTGGCCGGGGGGCGACGCAGCCCGCCGTTCCGGATTCCGATTCAGATCTTCCGGGTCGAAAGGTCCTTGACCCAGGGCGAACGCCCTCCCGGCTCGACCG
>JAAETT010000069.1 GCA_024228115.1 bacterium | reverse complement strand
CGGTCGAGCCGGGAGGGCGTTCGCCCTGGGTCAAGGACCTTTCGACCCGGAAGATCTGAATCGGAATCCGGAACGGCGGGCTGCGTCGCCCCCCGGCCAAATGATCAGATTTCTACGCTTCTGAGTGAGCGTCTACACCCATGGCTTGAGAGCACGTAAACGTGTACTCGGTGAGATTGCAAAAGGTGTACTGATCGCTCTTGATGATCGTTTCCTTGTAGTTCCATTCGATGTCGGCTGAGGTCTCGTAGATCTTCTTTACGTCAAAGACCTTCGTCGTGTAGAAATTGGTTCGATGGAAGTAGGAATACGTCAGGGTCGGCTTTGTGAATATCTGTTCGAAGAACGGGTCGATTCCCTCCACCTCTTCCGCCGCGCTCTCCGCGAAACTTGCGTTGAGGATGTTGGGGATCCTGAAGGAGCAGGTCTTGTCCGTCTCGGCGACTCTCAGCTTGGGGTGGAACTCCTTGCGCAAGCCCAGCATGCAGCCCCCGACGGTATGGAACAGGCGATCGAGGTAGAGCAGCGGCATGAACGAGCAGAGGCGTTCCTCACGCCGGTGCCTGTACATGACGGGAAAGAAGAAGTTGACCTCCAGGTACGGGCGTACGGTGACATCGAATGCATGTTCACGAACATTGTTGCACCTGCTGTAGAGCGTCAGGAATGGGACCATGCCCTTTCTTTGTCGAACCGTCGGAAACTCCTCGGCCATGACTTCGTCGGAAGGTATGGACATCCCCCTTCGCAAGATCCTCATCAAGTCAGCCTTGGGGAAGTAGCCTCCCACGAAATAAGACAGGTTGTCTCCGGACATGAACGTGTCGTGTGGAGTCCCCGCTCGAAATTTCTTGTAGCTCATCGTATCCACCTCCTCGAGGGATTGGCGGAGCAGAATCGTCTAGACAGCTCTGAGCCCCGGCTTCGCGTGCAATTCTAATACAAGTCGCCACTCAATGAGCCACCACTCGTACTCCACGAGGAGCCTGCCCGGGATGTTCTCGCGGCGGCAGGGCTCCGAAATGCTCATCTCGCCCTGCCGCAACAGGCACTCTCCTCGGGGTTCGGAACCCCGAGACATCTCTCAGCTCAGGGCAGCCAAACGTCCGACTTCTGCTGACGGGAAACAGTGGTCGTCGCCGTCGTGCTTCTCAGCCTGCTCATCCTTCCCTGGCGCTGGATTCCGCCGCCGACCGCTGCCCAACAGGGGGATCCCCCCCCGTCGCCGTTAGTTGACGGAACATCTACTGCCCGGTCATTGAGCGAAAACCAGCTTGAACCCTCGATTGCCTCACAAGAGCGGTCTTTGAGGCCCGAGAAGCCCAAGCGCTGTAAGCGATCGCTGAGCCGCGTCTTGTATCAGCGTGGCCGGATGGCGTCGGAATCGATATTCCGGGGGAGCAGGCGGCCGAGTTGATCTGTCTGGTCGATCGTAAGCGATCGCTGAAGTACGTCCTGCCTCAGCGTGGCCGGATGGCGTCGGAGTCGATGTTCTGGGGGAGCAGAGGGTCGAGTTGATCCGTGTGGTCGATCGTGGGCAGGATCTCGAAGAGATGGTTGAGATAGCGCCAGG
>JAAETT010000068.1 GCA_024228115.1 bacterium | reverse complement strand
CGGTCGAGCCGGGAGGGCGTTCGCCCTGGGTCAAGGACCTTTCGACCCGGAAGATCTGAATCGGAATCCGGAACGGCGGGCTGCGTCGCCCCCCGGCCAAATGATCAGATTTCTACGCTTCTGAGTGAGCGTCTACACCCGAGACCTGGCCTTCGGGCATGATCGACAAACTCCAGAACCTGAAGAGCCAACAGATCTTCGACGCGATCGGTAGTGAGACGCTGACCTCGAGCCTCGATCAGCTCCTCGGCGCCGGGCGCTGGCGCGTCCCCAAGGAGTGGGGCCAGTTCTTGATCTCGTTCCCGTCACACGACGCGAGATCCGCGAACGGCTCGTCTGATTCGGAGAGCTGGACGATTCCCCACCGGGTCTGGCATACCGACTTCAGCTTCCGACTCCCGGATCCTCCGCTCTTCGGCGTGCTCGTCTTCAGCTTTCTCGGAGACGTCAAACCCCGTGCTGGCGGAACTGTCGTCGTCAACGGTTCCCATCACCTGCTGCGACGCTTCGTCGAGCAACGAGCCTCGTGCGGCAAGGAGAAGATGAAGGTCACGAGAGAAGCGTTCCTGCGAAGTGATCCCTGGTTGCATGATCTCTCGTCCGAGGATGACGCCACACGCGAGGATCGCGTGCAGCGCTTCACCCTGCGAAGCCACACCATCCAGGGGGTCCCAGTGCGCGTGGTCGAGCTGTGTGGCAATGCGGGTGACGTGATCTTGTGTCACCCCTGGATGCTTCACGCGACGGCAGAAAACGCTGCTGCGACACCGCGCATGATGCGTGCCCAACGAATCCACGTCGTCCGCCAGGCGCCGGATGATGCCCAGGGCACTGAGCCGACGGAAGCTACTCCGCCTCGATCGTGACCTTGGGGCGACAGCGAAGATCCCGGATGATCATGCGCTGGGCTGCGACCATCGCCGTGAGCTGCTGATTCGTATCCCGGAGTTCTTCGAGCTCGGTCCGCAACACCTCCTGGCCCGCGCGAAGCTCGCCAAGGCTGGTCTCCAGGGCCTGATGCTGCTCCAGCGGCACCGTCGCGGCGCAGCCACTCAGCGCAGCGAGAACGGGCAGGATGAGAATGCGCATGGGACGAGGGTAGTTACCGCCCCTCCGATCCCAAGCCCGTTGCCTCGGAACGCGAGCCAACACCCTCATGGACGTGGGCCGCAACCTGTGGCCTAATGGGCCTTCTTTCTTGGAGGCTCTGTGATCGAGCGATTGAGGAACCGCGATGAGTGGGGCTTCTTCGCCATCCTTCCCGAGGCCGACAGGCTCCTTGCCATCGGCTGGTGGGCGATCCTGCTGCTTCGCGGTGCGCTGCCGGCGTTCTTCGCCGTCGCAATGGGCATGCTCATAGGAGCCGTCGAGGGTGGCACGAGCCTGGCGGTACCTCTCGCGTGGGTCGGCGGGGTGTTCGTGTTGTTGCAGGTATTGGCGCCCCTGCATCAGGCCTTCAGCGCGAACCTCGGCAGCAAGACCGCGGCCTGGCTCTACGACCAGCTCTCCGGCGCCTGTGTCGGCCCCCCGGGCATGGGACACCTGGAGAATCCCGAGCTGACCCAGGATCTCACGATGGCCAGGGATTTCGATCTGGGAATCAGCGGCCCACCCCTGAACATCTCGATGGACTTCATCGCTACGGGCCTGGTGGAGATGATCGGTGGGCTCGCGTCCGCGGCGGTCCTGGCCGCCTACGCATGGTGGGCGCCGCTGGTGCTTGGAGGCGCCTGGCTCGCCACCCATTGGCTGCTGCGCGAGAGCGCGGTGTGGAAGGATCGCAACACGAATGAAGTTCGCGAAGCGCAGCGCCACGCGGACTACGCCTACAAGCTCGCGGTGGAGCCACACGCGGCAAAAGAGCTGCGTCTGTTCGGCCTCGCGAAGTGGACCGTCGAACGTTTCCGGCAGCGCCGCCGCCAGCTCTTCGAGCTGCGCTGGGAAGCGACGCGGCTCCGGGAGCGATCCGTGATCGGGAGTCTGTCGTTGGCCCTTGCTGCCAACGTGTTCGTTTTCGGCTCGCTGGCCGCAGCGGCCGCGGATGGCTCACTCGCCTTGGGTCAGCTCGTGACCTTCGCAAGCGCCGCCATCGGTACGAGCATGATCACTTTCGGTGGCTTGTCCTGGGCACTCGACGGAGCGGCTGCTCCAGCGGGAGCCGTAGTGCGACTGAATGAGAGCATGGCCTCCGCTGGAGCCTTGTCCCACGGAAACAGAGTCGCCGCCAACCTCCCGGCACGAGAGATCCGATTCCGCGATGTCCATTTCGCCTACCCTGCGACCGGAGAGCCGGTCCTCGACGGCTTCGATCTCAGCATCCCCGCCGGTTCCTCCCTGGCGATCGTCGGACAGAACGGCGCCGGCAAGACCACCCTCGCAAAGCTCCTATGCCGTCTCTACGAGCCTCAAAGCGGGGCCATCGAGGTGGATGGCGTCGACATCGCGAGCCTCGACCTGCAGGCCTGGCGCGAGCGCATCACGGCCGTCTTCCAGGATTTCATCCGCTTCGAACTCCCCCTGCGCGACAACGTCGCGCCATCCGGTGCGGAGGACAACGCCATCCTCGCGGCATTGGCCGACGCCGGCGCCAGCGATCTGGCGGATCTGGAGACGATCCTGGCGCGCGGCTACCCGGGTGGAACCGATCTTTCGGGAGGCCAGTGGCAGCGGATCGCATTGGCGCGCGCGCTCTGTGCGGTACGCCAAGGGGCTGGAATCGTGCTTCTCGACGAGCCCACCGCTCAGCTCGACGTGCGCGGCGAAGCCGAGATCTTCCAGCGCATCCTCGCCGCAACCCGCGACACCACGACGATCCTGATCTCCCACCGCTTCTCGACCGTTCGCCACGCCGATCGCATCTGTGTGCTCGAAGCAGGCAAGCTGATCGAGTTGGGCAGCCACGAAGAGCTGATGGCGCGGGGCGGCCGCTATTGCACGATGTTCGAGCTTCAAGCTTCGCGTTTCAACAGCGGCGAAGAAGAAGACGAGGGGCTCGATGCCCTCGATTGACGATCTCCCCCGCGCCCTTCCCTCCATGTGGCGTGCATTGAAACGAGGCTACGAGGCGGAACCGGCGCTGCTCGTCACCGCATTCGGGCTTTCGCTCGTGGCCGCACTTCCCGATGCGCTCCTCGCGCTCTGGCTCAAGCTCCTGGCCGACGGCGTCCTCGGCGAGGATGGCCGACTCATCGGGCTCGCTGCCGGCGGGCTCGGCTTCTCCGCTGCGGCAACCTGGTTCCTTCGGGTGATCAGCGATCGCACGCAGCGCCGTTTCCGCGATCAGGTGACGATCGCCCTCGAAACCCATGTGGCGCACTTGCAAGCCTCGGTCGCCACTCTCGAACATCACGAACGTCCCAATCTTCTCGATCGTCTCGCCGTGCTGCGCGACCAGGTCTTCGTCCTCGATCACATGTACGCCTCCTTGTTCAGTACGGCCGGTTGGATCCTCCGGCTCGGAGTGACGATCGCCTTGATGGTCCAGATCCATCCGGCCCTGGCGTTGCTTGCACTGTTCGCCCTTCCAACCGTATTCACTTCGGCGTGGCGCCCGGGGGTGGAGCGAATTGCCGAAGAGCAAGGTGCGTCCTACAACCGCCTTGCTCGCCACCTCTTCGACACCCTCACGACGGCCCCGCCCGGGAAAGAAGTGCGGGTAATCGGTGTGGGCGAATCGTTGGCACGGCGACGGCGCGAAGCATGGGAAGACTGGTACGGCCCGGTTTCGCAGGCGCGCTGGGGCAGCGCCCTCTGGCACTCCCTTGCTTGGATGGTCTTCGGCGCAGCGTTCGTTGGATCGGTGGTCTTCGTCTCTTCGGGCCTCGGGGAGACACCAGGCAATGTGTTGCTCGTACTCGCGGCGGGTTCACGACTATCGGCCTACATCGGTGCCACGGTCGGAGAGATCGGTTTCCTCCGCGGAATCTGGCTCGACGGCTCCCGGCGGATGGCTTGGCTCGAGGACTACGCGGCTTCGCTCGAGGAGGCCGCCGACACGCCGGTCCCCGAAAGGCTGAAGGACGGGATCCGTTTCGAGAAGGTCTCCTTCGCCTACCCGGGGACCGACCGACTCGTCCTCGAGGATGTCGATCTGCATCTGCCCGCTGGATCCGTCGTTGCCATCGTCGGCGAAAACGGTGCGGGCAAGACGACACTGGTAAAACTCCTGGCTCGTCTCTATCTCCCGACGAAAGGCCACATCCTGGTCGAGGGTGCTGACCTGGCCCGCATGGCAGTGCGGGACTGGCGAGCGCGCCTTGCTGGAGCCTTCCAGGATTTCTTCCGTTTCGAGTTCCATGCGCTGCATACCGTTGGAATTGGCGACGTCCCCCGCCTCGACGAACGGCCCGCGGTTGGCACTGCGGTGGAGCGAGCTGGAGCAGAGGACGTAGTGGAGCATCTCATCGCGGGCATCGATACCCAGCTGGGGCCGAGCTGGCCGGAGGGCGTCGAAGTCAGCTTCGGGCAGTGGCAGAAGCTCGCCCTCGCCCGCGGTTTCATGCGGGATCGCCCCCTGGTCCTGGCCCTCGACGAGCCGACCGCGGCACTCGACGCCGAGACGGAGCACGCTCTCTTCGAACGCTACGCGGCGGTTTCCCAGGATGGCCAATCCCGTGAGGCCACTCCGGACGGCCGCATCACCCTGCTCGTTTCCCATCGCTTCAGCACCGTGCGCATGGCGGATCTGATCGTGGTGATCGACGGCGCGCGGGTCGTCGAAGTCGGAACCCACGAGCATTTGATGGCGATGGGCGGACACTACGCCGAGCTCTACAGCATCCAGGCTGCGGCCTACAGCGCCTAGCCCGGAAAATTCATGAAGAAGTCTCGTTCTTGAATTGAAGAAGGCCCCAGTTGCGGTAGAAACGTGTTGCGACACCCGTTTCCCCTCAACAAGGGCCCCTTCATGAAGCCGGATTCTACCGCACAGACTGTCACCT
>JAAETT010000067.1 GCA_024228115.1 bacterium | reverse complement strand
CGTGATGAGTTACGTGGACGGACACAACGATGATCCCACTCCCTTCGTCTGGTCCAAGACAGCAGAAGAGATCATCGAAAAGGTTGGCAGAGCCAGGCGCGCGCTGGATAATGCCCCAACAGCGTGAATCACATCACTAGCTTCATCCCCTGTGCGTTCTCAAAATCGGTCCGCCGCGAAAGTGCTGTGCTTTCTCCCTTGCTCTCCGCTGTCTTCTGTCCTGAGAGAACGGGATTCTGTAAAGGTGGGTGGGCACCGCTTGGTAGGGTCGGGAGCTGGCGCGGTGGCCGGTGGAACATCGCCTAGAAGCGAGAACCCATGGGGAGCCCCAGGGCCTCGATGATCGGCCCAGACCTGGCTCCCCCAACCCCCCGTTTTGACGGCAACCGTGACAGCAACGGGGGCGGACGCCCAGAGGCGCGGTGCACGCCGGTGGAAGCCGGCACGGCCTGCATCGGCGCGTGATCCGGTTCGCCTGCTAGGCTGCTCGGCCTTTCGCCCAGCGCCCCTGGCGCGCAGATGTTTCGACCCCGGAGCCCTCATGTCCAGCTCACACCGCTTCCTCCTGGCGGGTCTCGCCCTGACCCTCCTCTCCTCCACGGCCTGGGCCGCGCCCGAGACCCTGAGCCTCGCCAATGGCGACAAGGTGACCGGCGAGATCGTGTCACGCAGTGACCGGGAGGTGGTGATCGAGCACTCCGCGCTCGGCCGTCTCGTGATTCCCGCGGAGGCGCTCGCCCCCATGCCCGAAGACAAGCCGGGCCTGTTAGGGACGCGGGTGCTGCGGGGTTGGAGCCGCACGCTCGGCCTGGGCCTGACGGGATCCGAGGGCAACACCGACGAGAGCTCGCTGCGAATCTCCCTCGGCCTCGATCGGGAGACGGACGACACGCGCTGGAACATCGAAGGCGCCTACAAGATCTCGACCGCAGATGACGACCGGGACGACCACTTCGGCCACGTGATCACCCGCCACGACTGGCTCTACGAGGGCAGCCGCTGGTTCGCGCGGACCGGGGGGCAGTACTTCTACGACGAGTTCGAGGACTGGAAGCATCGGGTCGGCTTCATGGCCGGGCCCGGCTACCAGCTGATCAAGCGGGAGACGGTCGGGTTCGACCTCTCGGCGGGCCTCGCCGCGACCTACGAGTTCGGGGACAAGAAGCAGGTGCGCCCCGAGGCCTACGTTGGCTTCGAGCTGTCCTGGAAGCCCGGGGAGGCTCACAAGCTCAGCTTCTCGAACACCTTCTTCCAGCAGCTCGACGAGTCCGAGATCCGGAATCGCACGCGGGCCGAGTGGCGGATGCGGATCCTGGGTTCCGAGCACCTGAGCGTCATCTTCGGCGCCGACAACGAGTACGACTCCGACGCCGACGACGCGAGCAACAACCTGCGCTACTGGACGTCCCTCGATTACTCCTTCTGATGCCGCCCGCCGCCCCGGGTCGACGATCGTCGCGCCCCCGGGAGGAGCCATGCAGGGCCTGTGGGGCAAGGTGGCGGTCGTGACCGGTGGCGCCAGTGGGATGGGACCCGGGCCGAGCGCGGTCATCAGCCCTCAGCGAAGGCGCTCGCGATCGGAGTATCGCCGTCGAGCAGATCGACCACACGGTTGGCTGTCGGGGGCCGGCTCAGCGCCTCGAGGATGCACCCCGCAACGTTCTCCCGGCTGACGTCGAAGCCCTCGCCGGCGGCCACGGCGGACTTCGAGCTACGCTCGCGTTCATGAAGGAAACGGTGCGGCGACTCTGGGCGACGGCACTGCGCGGGCTCGTCGCGCTCGTACCGCTCGGCGTCGTGGCGTTCCTGGTCGCCTCTGCGCTGCCGGTGCTCATCGGGCTCGCCGAGTTGCTCGAAGGCGTGCTGCCGTTCGGCCCCGTCACGAACATCCTCATTGCCGGGCTAGCAACGATCCTGGCCGTCGTCGCATTGTGCTTCGCCGTCGGTGCCTTGCTCGGGACGCGCCCCGGCGATGCGGTCAAGCGCGCCGTGGACAGGTTCCTGGAGGGGTCGATTCCCCTGTACGGGGCGGCGCGGAAGCTCGCGGAACGCGTCACGGGAACTCACGGAGAGGAATTCTCGGCGGTCGAGATCGATCTCCATGGTTCCGGCACGTCGGTGCTCGGGCTCTTCGTCGAATCGTTGTCGGACGAGCGCTGCGCGGTCTTCGTGCCGATGGCGCCCACCGCAGCGGTCGGCCAGGTCTACGTGGTGCCCCGGGATCGAGTCACGTTTCTCGAGGTTCCCCTGCAGGAAGCCATCGGCGTGCTCACGGAATGGGGCGTCGGTGCCTCCAAGCTCTACGACGGATCGAGGGGCGTCGAGTAAGCGCCTCACCCGCCCGGGGCGGTCGGCGCGACAGCAAGATCGTCTGGTGTCCCTGACACTGTCGGGCATGCGGCGCCGGCCTGCCGTCGCCGGTTTGGATCCGCGACAGGGCCGCGCCACACCGCGAGATCGCTTCGCTTCCGAGAACGAGGTCGCAGGTTCAGCGCCTGAGGGTAAGAGGCGCCGGCACACCATGCAGATTCGTTCGGTTCTTCGTCGCGAGCCCCAGTCCCGTAGGCGGGGAGCAGATGCGCGACACCCCAACCCCGCTGTGCTTAGCGAGACATCGTTGACACCTGATTCTGGAGACATGGTTTACACAATCGGCATTTGGGGAGAGCCCAGATGCCGTGGAGGACGTGTAGACCGATGGACGAACGCCTCAGATTCATTGCCCGGCTCCTCGAGGGCGAGAAGATGGCACCTCTGTGCCGCGAGTTCCCGGGCTCGCGCACGCAGTTCTCGAACGCCAGCGCAGAAGGAGCGGCGGCCCATCATGTCGCCGAGGTCGATCGCGCCTCCAGCGGCGCGAAGGTATCGACATCTCGGCGAGTGAAGCGCGACCGTCGATACTCCCTCGGGGAGATTCCTGCGACGCGGCGGAACGCTCGAGAAAAGTGGGATGGGTCGTTGTAGCCCGCGACTTGGGCGATCTCGTAGAGCTTCATCGCCGGGTCTTGCATCAGATCGACGGCCACATCGAAGTGAATCTGGTCGATCAATCCGGAATAGCTGAGGCCGCTCTCGGAGAGGCGGCGCTGCAAGGTACGCACGCTGGTGCCTGCGATCTCGGCCGCAAGATGGACATCGATGCAACCCTCGCGGAGATGGGTCCGCAGGGCGAGCCGGAGTGAACTCCCGAAGTCGAGGTGAGCCTCGGCAGCAATCGTTCGGGACTCCGCGGAACCCACACGGCTGTGTCGCGCGCGTGGGGCCCCGTAGGGTTGGGCCATGAGTGACGATGGGAGCTTGATCGATGTGTCTCCCTGCCCGAACAGGAAGGCGGTACCCCCGAACTCTTCGAAGGCACTGTCGCAGGGGGTGAATACGGACTTGAAGCTGATCTCCGCGGGGCACCATTCCTCTCCAAGGGCATCGCGAATGATCTCGACGATCACCGCAATCTGGATCCACTCCGAGAACCGGAGATCCTCGCCGTCGGTCGATGCGTGGAGGTTGTTGCAGATCCTGGTGTCGGTTCCTTCCTGGCAGAACGAGATGCGGCAGTTCGTGCTCTCGCGTGGGGCCAGGACGGCGAACTGCCCCAAGGCTGCGCGGAGAGTCGGAGCGTCTTGGAGCGTGAACTGGGAGCCCTCGGCCAGGCGGTTCAGGGTCTCCCGTCCCGCGGCCAGGAAGCCCAGATCCTCGAGCCCTTCCAGGTGCTCGATCTGACGAAAGAACTTCAGCGCGGCCAGTACCGGAACATGCCCATCGGGCTGCTCGTCGAGCAGGGTCGGTAGCCCGACGCGCCGCAGCTCACGATCCACGGGGGCTCCGAGCTCGCGCAGAACCTCCGTGAAACTCAGCACGTGGGCAATTCGGGCGAGCACGATCGGTTGCATGAACCCCGAGATTGGCCGAGATGGCGCGAATTGGCCAGGAAATCCCCGGCGCCAGGGGATAGCTTCGCACCCTGCTCTCCCACGGGAGGTTCTCCCGTGGGGCTAGGAGGTGTCGTGAGCTTGCCCATTCGTCTCTTTACCTTGCTATTCGTCGCCGCACTGTGCGCTTCGATCTCCCTGGGAGCCTCGGCGACCGAACCGGACGCAGACTCTTCGATCGAGCACCAGATGAGGGTGCAGCGTGCCGCCCAGACGGCGATCTGGGGCATGCCGGCGGCTGGAATGATCGACTTCGAGAAGGCCACGAAGCGAGATCTCGGTGGCGACGTGAATGACGTCGTCTACATGACGCGGCCCATGAAATCGCGACATGGGTTCCTGACGGCCAACGACGTCACCCCGTATGTGTGGGCATCCTTGAGCACGGAAGCAGGGCCCCTCGTCGTGGAGGTTCCCGCTGCGACCGACAAGGTCGGCTTCTTCGGGACCATCGTGAACGCCTGGGACGTTCCTCTCGAGGACGTCGGCACCACGGGGTTCGACAAGGGGAAGGGAGGGAAATACCTGCTGCTCCCGCCGGGCTTCGACAGCGAGATGCCGGACGGGTTCATCCCCGTCCCCAGCGATACCTACAACCTGGGCTTCTCCTTCCGGCCCGTCATGGAGGAAGGCACGAGCTTCGACGACGTCGCGGCCTATTCCCAACGAGTTCTGGTCTATTCCCTGGCCGATGCCGCCGCCCCGCCGCCAACGAAGCACATCGATGCCTATCCCCACGACTACGACAGCCTGCCCCACTACGACCTGAGCTTCTTCAAGGACATCTACGACGTCATCAACCGCGAGCCGACGCGTGAGCAGGACAAGGCGATGATGGGCCTGCTGGCGGACATCGGCATCGAGAAGGGAAAGCCCTTCGAGCCCTCGGACTCACAGCGTCGGGCCATGGAGGAAGGCCTCGAGCTCGCGTGGGCATCCATGCAGTCCTACTTCACGACCCAAGGCAAGGCGATGCTGCCCTGGTGGAAAGATCGACAGTGGCAGATGTGGAGCTTCGCGGAAGGCCAGGCCGAGGCCGGGTTCCCCTATGTCACCGAGGACAGGATCCTGATCGATGAGCGTGCCGGCGGCAGCTATTTCTGGATCACCTACCTGCCCAAGAACCTCGGCGGCGGGACATTCTATCTGACCGGCCTGCGTGACAGCGGCGGTGACCTGCTCGACGGCGGGTCCGTTTACAAGCTGCGGGTACCCGCAGACACTCCTGCGAAGGACTTCTGGTCGGTCATTGTCTACAGCATGAAGACCAAGGGATTCATCGCGGAAGCCGAGAACATCGGGATCTCATCCCGCGACCTGGGCACCCTGAAGGCCAACGAGGACGGCAGCGTCGACCTCTACTTCGCACCGACTGCACCTGAGGGCATGGAGACCAACTGGATCCCGACCGGAGAGGACTTCTTCCTGATCTTCCGTCTCTACGGCCCGGACCAACCGCTCTTCGACAAGACATGGACTCTCGGCGATGTCGAGAAGGTGAACTAGCGAGCCCTCAGCATTCGAATCCTTGACCTGATCCCTGAACGAGGAACAACATGAAATCTCGACACATTCTCTTTGGCGCTCTCGTCAGCACGTTGACCATGGGCGCCTGGGCAGAGCCGCCCAAGATGAAGATGACCACCGAGATCCCGGAGGGGATCGAGACTCCGAACAAGCTGGAGACCTCCCTTGGCACGCTGACGTCCTTCGACGGGTGTAGACGCTCACTCAGAAGCGTAGAAATCTGATCATTTGGCCGGGGGGCGACGCAGCCCGCCGTTCCGGATTCCGATTCAGATCTTCCGGGTCGAAAGGTCCTTGACCCAGGGCGAACGCCCTCCCGGCTCGACCG
>JAAETT010000066.1 GCA_024228115.1 bacterium | reverse complement strand
GAGGCACGCCCCAAATTCTCGCCACGGAATGGGCATCGACCACCCAAAACGAAATCCGTCAGCGTCAATCGCCGCGCGGCACGCCGAAACCGTGGAAAGCCAGGTTCTCAGCCAACTTTCGTGCATAGTTCAGGCTAGGCGCAGCTCAGAAGCGCGCTAGGCGGCAGAGCGGTGGCCGCGTCGAACCCGCTGGGAAGTTTCGGTGAGGTCGACCACGCCCTTGCGCACGGCCTCCGGGTTCTGCTCTCCGCAGGCGCTTGCGATTCGTTCCGCGGTGCCCGCGAGCGAGGGGTAGCCGAGTTCGGTGGCCTCCGCGGCCAATTCGAGCACGCGCCGGCGCAAAGCGTCCGGGTCGCCTGCCGCTTCGAGATCCTGCAGGTCGTCCATGGTCTCGCCCAGTCGGGCGATGAACTTGTCGATCTGCACCTCCACCTCGACATCAGCCTCGCGAAGGGAGCGAATCGGTTTCGGCGGTTGCTGCGGGGCCATGCGCTGCGTATCGGATCTTCACCCCAGAAGCTGGAGTGATCGGTGCGGTGCCGGGGCGGGCTAGAGGAGCCCCTGCAGGGCGCTGCGGACCTCCTCCTGCGAGGCTGCAGCGCCTCGGACGAGCACGCGCTCCGGGGCCATCCATGCGGCAGCGGCTCCCCCGGTCGGGCCGATGGCCAGGCCCAGGTCTCCGGGCCGGAACGGGAGTTCGATCTCCGCCAAGCCGAGCAGTCGGTGAAGCAGGGCACGGCCGGCCGGGGGGCTCGGCGCGCCATTGCTCCGGGCCGCTGGGGTGTAGAGGAGGCAGGCCCGATCCCGGGAGGCCCACACGCCATCCGGCCGAGGGCCGAGCCCTCGTCGGGCCAGCAAGATGGCGGTGGCAAAGACCCGCCGAGCGGCGGAAGTGGAGAGCGGTGGAAGGTCCCGCCGTTCGTCCGGTGTGGCCGCGGCATCGCGAGTTATTGCCAACTGGGCGAGCGGGACATCTTTTCGAAGCCAGCCTCGAAACGCGGCGTCGCGAAGCGGGGTGAAGCGCCGTCCCGGCCGGCGCAGCGTGCGCTCCAGATGTGCCAGGTCCCGGGCCAGAAGCCACGGCGCCTCTGTGCTCACCCGTTGCAACCAGGTTGCGCGTTCGTCGCCGGCGAATGCGCGAAGGAAACGGATCTCGTCACTGCGGCTCGTGCTCGACATCTCCCTTTGGAGCTTGGCCAGCATGCGCGTGGCGTCTGCTGCGGAGACACGGTCCTGCAAGACGGCCCGCTCGAAATCGATCACCCACAATTCGGGCGGAGAGCCGGGCCGAATCAGGACGTTGTTTGGTGCGAAATCATCCTGGAACAGGCCCGCTTCGAGGAATTGTCGGGTGAATCGGCCCAGGCTCGACGCCAACTCGTGGCGTTCGCGGGGGGGCAGGCTGCGGCCCTCCCAGTGGGCGCGAAGATCCGTGGCGCCTTCGAGGATCGGCATCAGCAGCAGGCAATGATCGAGCAGGCCGGCGCGAGCGACTTCGCCCGCGGCGAGTGGAATTGGCGTGGGAATGCCCCGGCTGGCGGCTTGTTCGGCACGCATCAGCTCGATTCTCGCTTTGCTGCCGGAAACGCTGCGCCGCAATCGGGTCATGCCGGTGTAGGCGTTGCGCTTCAGCAAGTGGTCGGGGGGGGTGGCGGCTTCGTTGCCTGCCGAGCCGCTGAGCTGCACCTCGAAGAGGCTCTTTCGCCGACCATTCTTGCGATCGACGAGGGCGCCCGAAGCCAGCGCAGCCTGGACGCGCAAGACTGCCGGGCGGGCCGTCTCGAGCTCCGCATCCGCTCGCAGCCACCAGCGGGCGCCACCGATCGGGTAGGGGCCGTGCAAGGGTTCAGGGCCGTTTGCGGGGGCGCGGCGCGGCCCATTGGACCAGCTCGAACCTCCAGCTGCGGCCATCGGCGAGAGTGAGCACGAGCACCCGTTTCGTCGGGCCGGGGAATTCGGCCAGACGCCGGAAGGCATCGCTGCCGCGCTTCACGTGCTCCATCCACAGCTCGCTCCCGCGGAGCTCCACCGTCTCCAACTCGTCTCCCGAAGCTTCGGCAGGCCCGACCCGCAAGCCGCCGCCGATCACGTCGAATTGGAAACCACCCTTGCGGCGCAGGATCTCGTCGAAATCGTGACTGGCCGTGTCCGTGCCAGTTCGGCCGTCGAAGAGGAAGCGAAGGGTGCCCATCAGGTTGGGCTGGTCGTCCCCGGTTTCGCCGTAGCAATGGGTGGTGGGCGGCGCCTCGAGATCGAAGAACGTCAATTTTCCCGTCAGGCGTTCGCCGCGCGGCGGTCCGGGCTGGACGACGACACGGCGAAGCGCACGGGCCGGCCTTCCGTCGATCTCGCAGATCATCGGCGCTCGGTACTCTCCTCGGCTCCAGGCGACGGCGAGGGAAGAAACGCCGCCTGGCATCGGCTGAGCTGCCGCCGCAGCGGCGACCCAGCCGACGGCGACGAAACACGCGGCGCGGTGGATTCGATTCATCGGGTGATCACCACGTGTCGGTGATTGGCGTCGATTTCGATCTCGCGTTCGATGATGGTTCCGTCCGCGAGTTCTGCGCGAAGCGCATGGGAGCCAACTGTCAGCGGGACATTGCCGAGTGGCGTCGTGCCAAGCTCACGTCCGTCGATCATCACGTGGGCCCAGGGCGTCGCGTTGATGTGGACACTGACTTCCTGTTCCGATGCAGCCACCGGAGCCGAATTCGAGGGGCTCCAATCCGTGACGGCGGGCAGCAAGAACGCAAGCAGCGCCACCAGGGTCAGCCCCCCGAGAAGCAGCCATCCCGTTCCGCCGCGCAACGAAAGAGGCTGGCTGGCGGATTCACGATCGCGGGCGGTGGGGCGCTCTCGCTGCGCGTCCAGCGGTCCGGGTGAAGCCGCGTGTTCTCGAACCCGTTCGTTTGCGAGACGCCCGAGTTCTGCGGGGTTGCCGCCCGCCTGTTGGTGAAGATCTCGCACGGTGCGCGCATCGAAGACCCGCCGCATGGGCTCGGGTGCTGCGGCCGCACGCAGGCGGGCGCTCACCCAGGCTTCGCTCTCGTCCGCGTCGAGCGGATCGGTCAGGGGAATCCTGCGCGGAGCCGGGTCCAGCGCCTCGAGGGCCGCAAGAGGGCGATCGCCGCCGGAATCGGTGGCGGCGAAGATGATGCGAAGCGCTCCCTCGCTCGCCACCACCTGCCCATGAAGCCACTCGAGCGAACGGTCTGGCACGGCGCCCGCATCGTCGAGCATCAACAAGAAGGGAGTGCCCGCCGCCGCAGCGTTTCGGGCGTGTTCGAGCAGGGCGCCGGTTCCGGCGGTCGCCCCGAGCAGCGCCGCAATCCAACGCTCCAGCTCGTCGGGTTCCAGCGAGCCATAGGCCACGTGGAGGGTCTGGAAACGTCCGGTCAATCGGCCCGCGAGTACCCGCAGGATCTGCGTCTTCCCGATTCCGGGCGGACCGATCATGCTCAACAACGGGGCATCGCCGGCGAGTTCCCGCTCGAGGGCGGCAAGGGTGTGCTCCGTGGCCGGACGCGCGACGTAGGCGTCGGCCGTGGCGGTCACCGAGAAGGGATCGAAATCCTCCGCCAACGAGAGATTGCCGTCGGCGCCAGGTGCCGGACCTCCCTCCAGGACATGGCAAGCGAGATCGAGAAGCCGGCCGGGCAATCCACCCGACGTCGCGAACAAGCCGGCCAGGGTGGTTTCATCGAACCGCGCGCGCCGGCTCGGAAGCGGATCGGTGCGCTCGACGAACTCGAGCACGAACGCGCGTGCCTCGTCGGGGGTGAGCGGCCGCTCGAAGGCGACATCGACACGTTCGCCGCCAAGCGCCAGGCGAACACGCGGGGTTCGGGGATCTGGGTTGAACGCTGCGACCAGGGCGAGACGGCCCTTTGCGGCGTCGAGCCACTCGGCGAGCTGTCGGGCGCTGGCCGGCGGCATGGCATGGGCCTCGTCGATGGCGAGGAGCAACGGGGGTTCGCCGGGCCGGTTGGCCAGCGTGAGCAGCGCCTCGCCTGGATCGCCTTCCATTTCTTCATCCATGGCACCGAGCGCCCAGGCGGCGAGCTCCCGGGCCGGCAGGGCGGCGAGCGGGAGATAGGCAACGCGGAATGCGCCTCCCGTCACTGCGGCGAGATCCTGAAGCAGGCAAGTCTTGCCGATACCTTCCGGCCCGCTGAGGGCGATGCAGGCGCTACGCCGAAGTGCCGTTCGGACTTCGCTCCGGGCGACCGTGCAACCCGCGAACGAATGCCGCCATGAGCCATCCACGTGAGGGGTACGCACGGGTTTCGAAACGTTGCGGTGGGAAGCGGGGTCGGACACCATCCGTGAACATCGCGGACACACGCCCTGTTGGCACTAGGCCCGAAAGGGGCCACGGCGCCGGACAGGGCGCCACGTTGACACGGCCTCCCATGATCCCGACCGTTTGGGGCCAGGTGAAGGCCTCCGCTCGACAACCGACCCACAACCTCGCCCCGGGCGAGGTGCATCTCTGGCTGATGCCTGAGCCAGAGGCTCTGCCGGACGCGTTCGCAGCCGTGTTGGCTGCGAACGAGCGAGACGAGTTCGCGCGGATGGCCCCCGAGCCCGCTCGCCGCTTCTTCTGCGGGCGGGGGTTCCTGCGCCACACGCTCTCACGCTACGTCGATCTCCCGCCGGCCGCGTGGGTCATTCAGAGGACCGAACGTGGTCGGCCCGAGCTTTCTGGGATGACGGCCCCTTCGTTCAATGTCTCCCACACGGAGGGGCTCGTGGCTTGTGCCGTCAGTGCCGGAACGGTGGGGGTAGACGTCGAGAAGGGACGGCGGCTGAAGAACCCCACGGCCCTGGCGAAGCGGTTCTTTCACCCGGAGGAAGCTTCGCAGGTACTCGCAGCGGATGGAGAAAACGCAGCGCGCGCCTGCTTCCTGAGGCTCTGGACGCTGAAGGAGGCCTACGCCAAGGCCTTGGGCGGCGCAGTGGTCGACCACCTGGGGAAGCTGCGTTTCCCCCAGAACCCGGGTATCGATACGAGCGGATGTCTCGCGGGGGCCCCGATTGCGCCCATCGATGCCGAGCGCCCCGCGGACCCGGGTTGGAGTTGCTGGCACCGATGCCCGACGGAGTTTCACCATCTTTCGGTGGTTGCTTCGGGGGGAACCGGGCTGTCGTGTTTCTGGGTCGACAGCGCCGGGAAGGCCACGAAGGCTCCCCTCCCGTGAATGCACCGGAACGCCGAGGAACCGCCGAGATGATGGGAAGTTTCGATTTCTTCGGCCTTTCGCTCCAACAGCTCGATCGCGCAGCGGTGTGTCGCCAGGTCGCGGAAGGCATGGCCGAAGGGCAGGGCGGCTGGGTCCTCACGCCGAACGTCGATCTGGTCCAGCAGGCCAGTCGCGAGCCGGCCGTCTCCGCTCTCTACGGGCGCGCCGACGTGCGAGTGCCCGATGGTGCACCTCTCCTTTGGATGGCAAGACTGGCGGGCCACCCGTTTCCGGAACGGGTCGCGGGGTCGGATCTCGTGTGGCGTCTGGCCGAGGAGGCCGCCCGAGGCGGACGCCGTCTGTTCCTTCTGGGGGGAGACAAGGGCGTCGCGGCCGCTGCGGGAAGACGGCTCGAAGAGCGCTACCCGGGCCTCGTCATTGCCGGACATTTCGCGCCCCGTGTCAGCATTCCACCCACCCAGGAGGAGATTCTGGAGGTCCGGGACACCCTGCACGCGAGCCAGCCCGATCTCGTTTTTGTGGCGTTGGGCTCGCCCAAGACCGAGTACCTGATCGATGCCTTGAGGGCCGAATTCCCCGGTACCTGGTGGCTTGGCTGCGGGATCAGCTTGAGCTTCGTGGCCGGCGAGATCGTTCGAGCTCCGCGCTGGATGCAACGGATCGGAATGGAGTGGTTCCACCGAATGCTCCAGGAGCCCGGTCGGCTCGCGTCCCGCTACCTGAAGCGGAACCTTCCATTCGCCATTCGGGGCCTGGCGGCGGCTCTGCGCAGCCGTGGGGGGCCTCCAGCGCTCTCCTGAGGCCTCTGGAGCGTCGCGTTCCGGCCGCGAGGCCCCTGGCGACCGTCGAAGGGCCCGCGGCCCCCTGGGAGCACCGAGCAACGGCAAGCGGCGAAGCATGGCGCCCGACTTCTTTCCTTGGAAATCTGGGGCCAACGGTTCCTACGGGATCGGCCTCGGGACGTTCTCGAGGAGGAGATCCGATCGGCTGCCATCGATCCGAAGCGTTAGCCGGATCCCCTGGGGGAGGTGGTAGCTATCACACTACTTTCGAAACTGTCTTCCGATTGTTGGTGATAGCCGGAGCCCATGTGTTCCGTTGCCGTGCGAAGCCCGGGCGGCGAAGCTGGAATAATCAGAGGGGGTAGGCAGATGAGCCGCTTTTTCGGTACCACGATCCCGTGTGTCGCCGCGATCCTGTTGGTGTCTTCATCCGCTTGGGCGGTTGGCGCCGCGATGGCACCAACTCGAACGACTGGTGTCGCGCCGCTCTCGGTCTTCTTCGACGCAGCAGGATCCACTGGGGCTGACCCGGTCCACGAGCTTCACTATGCCTGGGATTTCGACGATTCCGGTTCTGGAGTCTGGTCCACATCGGGCCGGTCCAAGAACCTCGCGACCGGCCCCTGGGCATCGCATGTCTTTGACCAAGCCGGGACGTACAGGGTGCGGGTGACGGTCACGGATCCGAACGGAAATCAGGCGTCGACCACCCGGACAATCAACGTCAGCGACCCCGATGCGTTTTACGCAGGGTCGGCCACGACCTGTGTCTCGGCGAGCGGCAACTTCGCCGGATGCCCGGCCGGTGCCGTGCGGCTGACGGAAAACGACTTCAATGTTGGCGCGAGCCGCCGAGGTACGCGGAAGAGGGTACTCTTCCGCCGCGGCGATACCTTCACGTCGAACGGCCAGGTCGTCATCAACGTTCCTGGTCCTGCCACGATCGCAGCCTTCGGCAGCGGCGCGAGGCCTCGCGTGAACAGCACTCAAGCAGGGCTCTTCCGCCTCTCGGGCAAGACGCCTCTGATCGACGATTGGCGAATCGTGGACCTCGACTGCCACGGGTCGAACCTGGCTTCCTCGAGTCTCGTCAATACCGGTGGCACGATCAAGCGCGTGCTGATCTACCGGGTGTCCGGAACCCGCTATGGTGCCGGATTCTCGATTGCCCATTCCGTGATCACCTACCTCGGCCAACCGGAGATGCACGACGAGGTGGCGATCGTCGACAGCTCGCTGTTCGACTTGAACGGCAAAGGCCTTTACTTCGCTACGAATCATCTGACGTTCCAGGGGAACTCCGTGAACGACACTTCAAGTCACAATCTGCGCATCCCACATGTCGACAAGGGCGTCATCTCCCACAACCAGATGTCGGCGCCTGGATCCGGCACGTCTGTGATCAAGCTTCACGCCGTCACTTTGGGCATTCCCCTTTCGTTCCCCGAGAGGGAATCCAAGCACTTCATCATCTCGCACAACCAGCTCACGGGCGATATCTGGTCGGTGAATCTCGGCCCTCAGAATTCTATCACCAACGAACATGTCCGAGAGGGGATCGTGGAGAACAACTACTTCACGTCTTCGTCGAAGACCAGGGAGCAACTCCATGTGTGGGCTCGGTCCATTTCCGTTCGCAATAACATCTTCAACATGAACGGCGGCGCCGCGTACTCCGCCATCGCGATCTCCCGACGGGGAATCGAACCTGTCCCCCAGGACAATCGGGTCTACAACAACTCTTGCTACACCTCCGCTACCGCCGCGGTCGCCTGCGTAAGCGCAACAAGCCCAGCCGTGAACACAACGGCTATCAACAACCTCGTTTACGCCCCCAACGCCTCTTCTTCCGTAGCGGCCTCCGTCTCGGGAACGATGCGCAACAACCTCAAGGCCTCCTCGAACCCCTTCGTTTCCGGTTCTCCAAGCACGCCAGCGGATTTCCGCCTCAAGGCCGGTAGTCAAGCGGCGGACGTGGGTGGAGCGATTTCGTGGCGTGGCCTGGATTTTTCCGGTGGCGCTCGCCCAACAGACGGCGACAACGACGGCACCGCCCAATGGGATATCGGAGCCTACGAGCTGGGAGGGGGAGGTGGCACCGTTCCGCCGCCGCCCACGGCGCCGGCCGCGCCTTTCCTCTTGCCCTGACTCGAGAGTGGGCCTCCCGGGAACGTGCAGGCCCAGGTGTTTTTCGGCGTTGCGCCCGGGCTTCCCTGACGGAGGTTGCCTGCGAGTAAGCGGCCAGCCTCGGACGTGGTTGCGGTCCGTGTCGCGGGGTCTCAGCCTGTCAGGGGTCCGAGGGGAGTGTCGGCGAAGTGCTCTTTCCAGAGCCTCGGCGTGAGTTCGGCGACCCTGGCCTGAGGGTGGACGCTGATGCGCTGGAGCACATCGACCAGATAGGTGTAGGGATCGATGCTCTGGACGGACGCAGGTCGTGATCAGGCTCTGCACGGTGCCGACCTGGTGAGCGCCGAGTTCGGATCAGCAGAAGAGCCAGTTTTTTCTCCCCATCGGGATCACGCGAAGGGTTCGCTCCAGGTGGTTCGTGTCGATCGGCACCTCGGGTCGGTGAGGAAGACCTCGAGTCCGGTGCGCCGGTCCATCGCATAGCGTACCGCCTTCGTGAACGGATTCGTCGGGAGAAGAGCGGCGGCAGCGAGCTCGTGACGGAGCCAGTCGAAGAAGGCGTCGACGAGCGGCCGGCTGCGTTCGGCGCGAACCACGAGCTTCTTCTCGCCCTCGAGCCCCCGGTCGCGGATCGCCTCCTCGTGGGCGTAGATCTCGCGGATCCGATCGAGTGCATGGCGGGCGCGCTCTGGTTCGACATCCTCCGCCTTCGCGAAACCGCGGCGTGTGTGGGCCCAGCACTGCGCATGCGTGACCTTCTCCCGGCGCTCCGCGTAGAGTTCGTAGGCCCCGTAACCATCGGAGAGCAGCGTGCCTTCGAACGCCGCGAGAAGCCCCTCGATCACCGGGTCTACATCGCCCGGGCGGGTAGGAGAAGGACGTCGATGTCTGGCCGAAACAATGACGGCTCCGTCCAATGGGACGTCGGAGCCTATGAGCTCGGTGGACCGGGGGAAGCCGTGCCCCCGCCGCCCAGTCCGCCGGCGGCCCCCGCCCTGTTGCCCTGAGCGGGGCGGCCAGGGGGGTGCATCCAATGCGAGATCGTTCATTGGGTGACTCGAGACGAGAAAGAGACATGGCGTCGAAGTCGTTCCCGGTGCGACTCAGGATCACCTGTACCTAGGCAGAGCGACCCCCAAGCATCGAGAAGGAGCAGCCTCACCAACAGGGTTTGCGTGGCGTGCTGCCAGAGATGCTGGACCTTCGCCTGGCTCAATTCGAGATAGTCCGCAACGAACGAGCCGCTGCGAGCCATTCGGCCATGCTGAGAAGGCATCCGAGGACGGCGCTGTGATCTGTTTGGCCGGAAATATGGGCTTTCACGACCGATTCCGATCGCGCCGTTGCGCACGATACCATCGAAGAGAGGGAGGTCGTCGAGGAGCCGTTCTCTGACGAAGGCTCGAAGCGGCCCCCTGAACCAGCCGGCGTAGTCCGTCGCCCCCTCGGACCCTTCGCTTCCGATGATCCTCCGCCGCCCCGCGTCTAGTATTCGCTTCGCGAAGCGAATACTCTGAGGCCACGACACGGGAAGTCCACGGTTGGCATCCGGGACAGCCGCCAACTCTGGAAGCCATCGGGCATGCATGCGGAGATAGGCACCGGTACGCCAGGACGGCTGCCGACTACTGCGGCAGCGGCGGCTCGCCCGACCCAGGTCTTCTGCGACTCGACCGGGCCAAGGCCACGGAGGAGGCCCCTCCAATGCGCCTGCAAGTCGGGTTCCTGACCGGGCTTGGCGATGAAGCCAAGAAGATCAGGCATCGTGTGTGGACATCGTGACAGCGAAGTCCTGCAGAAGGTCTGCATGGGATTCGGAGTAACCGCAGGAACTCTGCTTCAGGGTCGTCTCGAGCCGCTCCCGCAATGCCAGGAATCGCTGCATCAGCTCCGTCTCTGCTCGGCGGGATCGTTGGCCGTTCGCTTGTACTCGATCAAAGGCGTCTGCTGTCGTCTGACGAGCCGTCTCCAGAGAAACTCGGACCCGCCACGAAGTTGGGCGAATTTCGCCACGACGCATCCGGTGGCGAACAGGTCCGCCTCAGCCGCGGAGAAATCTCGGGCGTTGCGGACATGTCGGCGAAACCGCAACCACAGAACGACGAGGAGGCTGAGGGACAAGAGACTGATGCCGTGGGTTGGCCAAGCAAATAGCAGCACCACTGCTGGCAGGAGCCCGGCCCAGAAAACGATCGAGAGCACGTTACGAAACCAATAGGCGCCCGGCCTCCAGCCTTGGAGATGAAGCACCTCCGCGTAGGCGTGTCCGGAGCGCACCTGACGTCGCCACCACGGGCCGAAGGAAGCGAGTTCGGCGTCATGCCAACTCATCTCCTGGGCCACCCGAAGGAGCGTTCCACCGTTGGCACGGAGACGGATCGAAAGCTCCGGGTGCTGGCGGCAGCAATCCACCCTGTTCGCAGCTCGCAGTCACCATCCAGGAACTGAACGAGTTTCGTGTCGGGTGCGGTCGCCAGAATGGATTCGAATCCCCTATTGCGCGCGCGGGCGGCCGTGAACGGAAGCGAGGAATCAAGCTCGACCACGGTAGCGCCGAGCGCCCGGGCAAGCGCCACGCTTCCGTCGCTCGAACCGCCGTCCACGTAGACGAGCGGCTCTGCCTGGACACGTAGACGAGCGGCTCTGCCTGGACCTGAGCCGATTTCAGGCAGGTCGCAAGGCGGTCCCCTTCGTTGCGTCCAATCCGACGTCCCGGATCTCATTGAGGGGTGTCGGGGGACGATCCTCGGCAGGCAACGGCGGGCTCCAACAAGACCGAAACCGGGTGGGCCTGCCTTCAGTATCGGCAGGGCTTGTTTATTACCTTAGTCCTGTCGGGGCTGCTTGGGGAGTGGACAACTCGCGCTGCGGGGTCTATACCCCAGCGGCCCAGACGTTTCGGTTCCGATCGGGTTGCTCTCGCGTGTCGGTTCGAAGTCCGCAGAGAGTCCATCATGGGGAGGCCGCGGCCTCCCTCGCTCAAGAACCCGTTCAGTCGTTGCGAAGAGTCCCTCCGGAATGAGTCCGACGAATCCGATCCTACCTCTCCTCGCGGTATCGCCCGTGCGCAACGAGGCGCACACCTTGGAGCGAACCATTGCGTCCATGGTGGCCCAGACTCGCCGCCCGATGCGATGGATCATCATCGATGACGGCTCCACGGATCGAACAGCTGAGATCGCCCGGGCCGCCGCCGAGGAGCACGAATGGATCCAGCTCGTCCGCCGAGCCGATCGCGGCTTCCGAAAGCTGGGAGATGGTGTCATCGAGGCATTCGACGAGGGAGTTGCGGCCGTCGATGAGTCTTGGGAATACGTGGCCAAGATCGATGCCGACATCGAGTTCCCGCCTGACTACTTGGCCGTGTTGATGGAGTACTTCGGGGACGACCGGAAGCTAGGTGCAGCCAGCGGAAAAGTCTTCCTTGCGACGGAAGACGGTGAAGTCGAGAACTTCATGATCGATGAGATGGTCGCGGGCCAGTTCAAGGTCTATCGCCGGGAGGCGTTCGAGGCGATCGGCGGATTCGTCCGGGAAGTCATGTGGGATGGAATCGATTTCCATCGGGCGCGCATGGAGGGCTGGAAGACGCGCAGCATCGCGGATCCGCGGTTGCACATCACGGAGCTTCGCCCGATGGGTGCTTCGGACCGAAGCATCTTCCGTGGCCGCATGCGTTGGGGCCGGGGCCAGTGGTTCATGGGCTCGTGGATGCCCTATGTGGTCGCGTCGGGCCTTTTCCGCATGCGCGAACGGCCCTACGTGATCGGTGGTCTTCTGATCGTCGTGGGCTACTTCTGGGCGGCTCTGCGCGGGGATCGGCGCTACGACGACATGCGTTTTCGGCAGGGCCTGCATCGCTGGCAGAAGGAGCGGTTGCGAGGCTTCTTCCGCGGTCGAGGTGTCCGCTAGGACACCCGACGCGTCGGACCCTCCTGGTTGTTGCGGCGCTCTTTTTCGTCTTGATCGGCGTCCTGGTGGGGAGGATCTCAGGCCGCGGTTGAGTCCTCCAGGAATTTGAGGCGGTTCCTACATGAGATAGAGTGCGGCTTGCTTCGAGTTCTTTCGCCGTCCCCGTGCCGAACGGAGGGCGGCCGGTGGGGAGCCATGAGTCCCGGTCGCGTGTCCCTCATCGCCTGGATCGTCACGACGTTTCTTTCCTTCGTCTTCCTTGGCGGCTTTCTGGGGCGTCGCCTGGAGGGACAGCTTCCATCGACGGGTGACCTGATCGTGCTCGCCTTCGTCGGGGTTGCGCTGCTCGCGAGCCTCGTCCTGACGGTGCGCTGGGTGCGCGCGCCGTGGGCGACCGTCGGGAACGAACGCGGGAGTGGGACGCGTCGGCGCTTCCTGCTCGGTGCCCTCGGCGCCAGCGGCGGAATCATCGCAACGCTCGGCGCGGCAATCTTCGCGAACCGGCGTTCGTTCAGCGTAACCGGCGAGAACATCTTCTTCGTGAAGCCCCGTTACAAGGCGGACGTGGTTCGCGAAGAATGGGTCGGCTCGCGGGTCGCGAGCTATCGCCGGCTCGGCCGAACCGAGGCCCTGGTATCCGACATCTCGATCGGCTCGGGTGCGGGGACCGGCGGACGCCAGACCGAAGCCGTCGAACGCGAGGCCATCGAACGCGGCGTCACCTATTTCGATACCGCACCCGACTACAGCGAGGCCGGATCCGAGCGGCGGTTCGGCAACGCCATGAAGGGGAAGCGCGACAGGATCTTCCTCGCGACGAAATTCTGTCTGCCGACCGGTCACCTGGGCCCGGGAACGTCCGTCGAAGCCTACATGGAAGCGGTCGAAGGCAGCCTGCAGCGGTTACAGACGGATTGGGTTGACCTGGTCCACGTCCATTCCTGCGATTCCGTCGATCGGCTGATGGACGAAAACGTCCACGAGGCCTTCGATCGCCTCAAGGCTGCCGGCGAGGTTCGCTTTCTGGGCGTTTCGACGCACACCCCGAATCTGGAGGAGGTCGCCAATGCGGCCATCGAAAGCGACCGCTTCGACGTGATGATGCTCGCCTATCACTTCGGGGCCTGGCCGGGCCTCGCGAAGTTGATCGACCGGGCTGCCGCCAAGGACATCGGCGTCGTCGGCATGAAGGTGCTCCGCGGCTCGAAGCACCACTTCCTCTCCTGGACGCCCGACGAGCGGGACTCCTTTACCCAGGCTTCCTTCAAGTGGGTGCTCTCGAATCCCAGCGTGGCATGTCTCGTCATCTCGCTATGGGAATCCGCCCAGCTCGACGAGTTCCTCTACGTGTCGGGAAAGGCGCCGCGCCCCCATGATCTCGCGGTCCTCGAGCGCTACCAGGAACTCACGACGAAGGAATATTGTCGCCCCCACTGCGGCGCCTGCCTCGACCGTTGCCCCGAGGGCCTGCCGATCCACGACATCCTTCGCCACCGCATGTACTTCGAGGACTACGGCGCGCAGAAGGAGGGGATGCGCCTCTACGCCGCCCTCGAGAAGAAGGCGGACATCTGCTCGGGTTGCGCAGCGCCCTGTGCCGCCGCCTGCCCCTTCGGGCTGGAGATCCCGGAGCGGCTATCGGACGCCCACGCAATGTTGACGCTTGGCCCAAAGATGCGAGTGGGCTGAGCGAAACCCCGAAGCACGATCGCTCCGGCGGGTTCACGACGACATTGCCCCCGCCCTTGTGGCCGGCCTCCCCGCCCGATTGAACCGGGTTCTGCCCGCTCGTGACCCACGGGCATGCGAATCGAAATCGCCAGATCAGGTCTCGGCCGGGCTCTTCTCCAGGGCGCCACCGCAGTGCTCGTTCTCGCGGTGCTGTGTCACCCCGCGACGGCCCAGGAGGACGAGCCGAGCATCGGGCAGATCATCGAAGCCAAGCTCTCGGGTCCCCACCACAGTCCGCTCGATTTCCAGGACCGGATCAACGAGGAGCACCGCGAAAGCCCGCCCCCGCCCGGCATCGACGTGGCGGGCGAACTTGCGGCGTACGAGGCAGAGCTGGCGGCCCGGAACCACGAGGCCGCCAACACCCAGCGGGCCCTCTGGAACGCCGCCAGCGACGCCAACCGAAACAACGATCCGTTCCGTCACGCTCACGCGGAGTCCCAGTGGGACAGCTACGGGCTGCGTCGGCGTTCGGAACTCAACGCTGAGGCCAGGGCGATCGAGGCCAGCATCGCGCGGGAGGAGGCGCGGCTGGAGAAGCTCGACGCAAGCCTGGCCGGCCTCGAAAGGCGATGGGACGACCTCACGCTCAGTTCGAAGTTGGTCAGGGAGAGCGGCGAGAAGGTCATCCGCAAGGCGGCCGAGATCAGCGACCAGCGATCCCGCTCGCGGGCTCGGCTGCGCATCCTTCATGGCAAGCAGCAGAGGCGCTCGGACCACTGGCGCGAGTTCGTCCTGGGCGAGCCCGACTTTCCCGGCTTCATGCCCACGTCCCCGTCTGGCCCCGTCTACAGGACGATCGGCCCGAGCCCTGCGCTCCGGGCTCCAACCGACCTACGACATGGGATGGCGCAGCCTGGCTACGGCGGGGATCCCTGCGCCGGTCTCGGGAGGATGCGCGAGGCGATGATGTGTCAGGCCTCGGGGATCGCGACGCGGGGGCTCGGCTGGGGCGCCCTGCAGGCCTTGCCCGAGGAGAGGCATGACGACCCGCCGTCCCGACACCAGGCGCCGCCGCCGACGACCAACCCGTGCGGGATCACCCTCCAGATCCCGGGCGGCTAGCTGGGGTGCCCCGCGAACAAGAGCGACATCCGGAGCGTCCCGGTCAGCAGACATAGCCGAATTGCGGTTCTCGAACGCTCGGGCATACCGGAGGAGATTGCGGGGGTGAGCTATCGAGGCGCGTCGGGAAGCGTCCGAGGCGCACACTGCGAGCAGCGGCTCGACGCTGGTGCCATCATGCATTCTGTGCCATCCAGGTGCGATTCAGTGCAGTCGCATCTGAGTCGTTGGGACCGCCAAGGGGAGAATCCAAACGCACGCATCGAAACCGCGCTGACTCGTGATTCAGGAATGGACCGTGCGGGTGTCTACAGCGTCATTGGAGACGAACAGGCGGCGCGCCGCGATGGAAGCCCCTGCCCGTGCACGGCGACGGGTCCAATGTCCGCGACTGGGGCTTTTCCCCTCAGGTCATGCGTCTGCCATCTGGGCAATCCTCACGGCGGTTACGATCGGCGGAACATGGGACGTCGGTGGTGAAAACGAATGGAAGATCATCGACTTCGTCCGCCATCTATGCACGGTCATCGCTGATCAGCACCGGCAGGGCGGCGAAGCCCTCACCGGTCTCATTGAGTTTGTGAAGGATTGGCCCTGACATGACCGCCGCTACGCGATCGACCGCAGCAAGATCAAGGATAAGCTCGGGTGGGCGTCCGCGTTCGACTTCGCGACCGGGCTGCGCGAAGCTGTATCTTGGTATCTTGACCACATGCCATGGACCGAGACGGTGCGTAGTGATGGATATAGAAGTCAGATCGCCAAGAACCACTGCAGACGTGGCTAATCCCAGGTCCAGTCGAGCGTGCGGAGTGTTGGGTTGAAGATGTTGACGGAGTGTCCGATTTGCCGGTCTGGCGATCTGCAGAAAGCCTATGAACACACGCTATCGGATGGGACGGTCGCGTCGGTGAGCGAGTGCGCGAGCTGTGATCACGGATTCGTCAATCCCCAGTTCACCTGGGACGAACTCGCGAAGTGGTACAGCAACGAGTACCAGTCGTACGACGCGTCCCGTATCGACGAGGCAATTGTCGCCAGCCAAGTCGCTGCAGCCCGTGAGCGGGGCGGATGGCATCGAAACGTCCGTGTCGAACCGGGCATGGATCTGCTCGACTATGGCAGCGGTGCGGGGCTCTTCCTGCTGGTGTGCAAGGAACTGGGTGCCAATGCGATGGGTGTGGATCTCTACGACGAAAGCGTCGAGCGCCTGCGCGCGCGAGGCGTCGAGATGTTCCTCGGTACGCTCCATGACTTCGTCGAGGCGAATCCCGATCGACGCTTCGACCTGATCACGAGTTCCCATGTGTTCGAACATCTGCACGATCCGGTCGAGGCTCTGCGCTTGCTGGGCGGACTGTTGAAGCCGGGCGGGAGAATCCACTTGGCCGTGCCCAATGCCGGCAGCTGGGGATACCGTTCCTTGCGCGGTAAATGGCACGCAACAGATCTGCCGCGACACCTCCACCAGTTCACGCCGAAGAGCATGCGCGAACTCGTCCAGCGGTCGGGGTTGACCCTTGCGTTCCTCGACACGGAGTCGCCTCCGCACGCTACCCTGCACTCGATCCGCCAGCATCTTCGTCACCGGTTCGGGATTCCGCAGCGCGTGACCGCCGGAGTGCCGTACGTGCTTCCGGCCATCTCGAAGTGGCTGAGCCGCCGGCTCGACGCGCGCGAGGCGGGCGAGGCGATTCGCGTCGGCGTGACGGCCGGTTGAGCACTCCCGCAGATCAGTTGGGTCGGCGAGTCCCGTCGAGCACGTTCTGGACCCACTGCGCTCGTCGTTCGTGCATCGACTCGAGCGTGTTCTGCCTCGCGAGTTCGCGGAGCGCGGGCATTACCTCAGCCCGAGCCTTCGACGTCAGCAGCGACTGGACGATCTGGGCCAGTGACTCGGATTCGCCGGTGGGGTAGAGGACGCGAGTGGGCACCCCCAGCTTCCGGTACCGGACCGAGTTGGAGCAGAACGGGACGACGCCCTGGGAGATGGCGTCGAAGACGATCCGAGGCTGCTCCACGTTCAGGTTCGTGATCAGTTGGATGTCATGGCGGCGGATCGCCTCGTAGAACGGGCCTGGGTACGCGTACGTTCCGCCGAAGTGCACCGCGTCGAAGACGCCGAGAGACTCGGCGCGTTCGGCCAAGGCCTCTCGTTCAGCGCCCTCACCGAAGATCTCCAACGTCACGCCGGGGGCTTCGAGTTGGGCGCGATCTCGGAGCCAACGGACCGCATCGATCACGAGGTGGATGCCCTTCATGGGCTCGAGTCGCGCCGCTGCACACAGACTGACCGATCCGTCGTCTGCCGTCCGTCGCGGATCGTCGATGATGTCGTCTCGCGTGATCCAGCTCGCAGTACCTACGTACACGTCCGTTTCGACCGTGCCGAGCATCTCTCGCAGCCCGTGCCCCGTGAGGAACACCCTGTCGGCAACCCGTGCGAGGCTGCGAACGGTGTGGAGAACTTTCTCCGCCTGAAGGCGTACCCGGATCCGTCGCGGCAGCGCAACGTTCTGAGCGTTCATCACGGTAGTTTTCGGGCGATTGCTGCCGACGCCAAGGATGACGCACCGTCCCGCGGCACGCGCCGCCCGCGGGACCTCAGCGGAATTCACATTTCTCGCCGACGCTGCGCCTGTGGAACTCCCAGGCAGAGGGTGAGAGATGCAGCGAAGGGTCGTGGATGCCGACAACTCGGACGACGTCCGGCGTCTGCTCGGTGCTGGACCGACTTGGCTTCGAGGTGTCCGCCGTAGGCAGTGCCCCCACGAGGCCCTTCAGTCCGGGTGACTTCGAGGCAACCGTCGCAAGGCTCGTCGGAGACGTGTAGGGCCCGGACCGATTGTGGTCGAAAATGAGGGTTCGCCTCCGAAATGAGCGAGTCTGGCGGCTCTCCAAGACCGCTTCTCGAGCTTCGATCCGAGCGATGGAGTAGAGCCTTAGGCTATTCCGTAATGCGACGGTGGTAGACGCGGATCATCGGTTTGGCGGGCGGCAGGCGGTGCGAGTATCCGCGCTCGGCGATGGGTTCGTAGCCGGGCAGTTCGACGGCCTCGCTGACGACATATTCGTCATCCACGACCCAGCGCGAACCGGGTTTCTCCTTGAAACGTGACCAATCGCGATCGTCCTTCGCGAAGTTGAAGAGGCCGTTGAACTCGAAGCCGCCGTCGCCGCTACCGTAGAAGTAGGGCAGTGCGGTGTAGACCCCCACGGCGAGGAGTGCGAGGCCGCCGGTCACGAACCACACGACGGGGCGTTTCCGATGGGCGAGGAGGAGGGCCGCTCCCGCGGCGACGGGAAGCATGATCGCGGGTTGACGCGAGAGCATGGCGGCGAACACCAATGCACCGGCTGCTACCCAGGCGGCGATATGCCTCGAGCGCAGCGCTGCGGCCAGCGCCACGAGGCTGCCGGTGGTCAGGGCCACGAATGCGATGTCGGTCATGAACGTGAAGGAGAGATTCACGTAGATCGGATTGGTGGCGAGACATGCTGCCGCGAGCGTGGCGGCTGCAACGCCGGCACCGATACCCCTTGCGAGGCCGAAACACGCGAGCACGCCGAGCCATCCTGCGAAGAGTGTGCTCAGCCGAAGGGCGGCGAAGGAGAACCCGCCGGGCCAACTGAACGCCGCGCCCAGTCCGACGTTCGTGAGGCTCGGAGCCCAGGTCCAGGCGGGGCGCTCGAAGCGGCCGGTTTCGAGCAGCAACTGGACGGTGTGCGCATAGGACCAGTCGTCACTGATCGGGAACTCGCCAGCGATTCCGATCACGAGCGCCGGAAGCCACCAGAGGCCGGTCAGGAGCGCACAGGCGAGGAGGTCCTGGGTTCGCAGCGTCACAACGGCTCGCTAGAACATCTCGTAGACGTCGGAGGAGACGTCCGCCTTCTCCTCGCCTCGCGGAAAGCGCCGGGCCAGCCGCAGCAGGGCCTTGCCCATGCCCTCCAGAGGGGTCCCCTGCCAATGGTTCTCCAGGGCTCGGCTGATGCTTCCACGATCGCCGAGATCGATTTCTAGGCTTCGCGCCGTAGGTCGCTCGCCCTGGCGCTCGTGGTAGAGCGAATCCGGTTGGCCGCCCGGCGGCCGCGGATGCTGGGCCACGCGGGAGCCGAGGGGCAGCACCCTCTGGCGAAAGAAATCGACGAGTGCGTCCCGCTGTTTCGGGTCAATCAAGCTCGTACTCCTCTTGCCAGTTTTCGCGGTCTTCGAACTTCGGTTGCTCCGTCTTGCGCAGCAGGAAGTTCTCGACCACCAGCACGTCCATGTCCGTGCGCATGAAGCATTTGTAGGCATCCCAAGGCGAGAGCACCATGGGCTCACCCCGCACATTGAAAGAGGAGTTCACGACACAGCCGACGCCCGTGAGCTCCTGGAACTCCCGCAGGACCGCGTGGTAGTCGGGCTTGTCGATTCCGTCGACCGTTTGAACCCGGGCGCTGAAATCGACGTGGGTAATGGCGGGCAGACTGCTGCGCTTCTGGTTCACCTGGGCGATGAGGTTCTCTTGATCCTCCGCCGCCGGATGGGCGTCCACAGGCAGGCGGATCTCCTCCTTGACCGGTGCGACCAGCAGCATGTACGGGCTCTCGGCATCCAGGTCGAAGAACTCTCCGGAAGCCTCGAGCAGGACCGAGGCTGCGAAGGGTCGGAAGGATTCGCGGAACTTGATCTTCAGGTTCATCACGGATTGCGTTTCCGAGCTGCGCGGATCGCCGAGGATCGAGCGGGCGCCGAGGGCGCGGGGGCCGAACTCGGTACGGCCGACCATGTATCCGACCACCTGCCCGGCGGCGAGTGCGCGAGCGGTCTCACTTGCCCGTTCTTCATCGCTGACGGGCTCGTAAGGCAGGTCATGGAGATCGAGGAAGGATCGGACCTCCTCGTTGCTGTAAGCCGGGCCCAGATAGCTGCCTCGTTGGCGATCGCGCCCGGGTGCCGGTGCGTCGACGCGGGGGACATCGAAGTAGACGTGGCTCCCCACGTAGGCCGCGCCCAACGCACCGCCTGCATCACCGGCGGCGGGTTGGATCCAGAGCTTCTCGAAGATGCCCTCGCGGAGCAGTTTGCCGTTGGCGACGCAGTTGAGCGCCACGCCGCCGGCCAGTACGAGGTTGCGGCAGCCCGTGTGTGCGCGCAGGTGTCGGGCCATGCGCAGCACCGCCTCCTCGGTCACGGCCTGGATCGAGGCGGCCAGGTCCGCATCCTTCTTTCGGATGCGCGATTCGCGTTCTCGCGGCGGTCCGTCGAACAGGCCGTGGAAGCGTTCGTTGGTCATGGTCTCGCCCGCTACGAAGGCGAAATGATCCATGGCCAGCTCATAGGAGCCGTCGTCGCGGAGATCGATCAGGTTGTCGCGGATGCGGTCTGCGTGGATCGGCTCGCCGTAGGGCGCGAGGCCCATCAGTTTGTATTCGCCGGAGTTGACCCGGAAACCGCAGTACTGGGTGAACGCGCTGTAGAGAAGCCCGAGCGAGTGGGGGAAGCGGATCTCCTGGTGCACACGCAGGCCTTCCGCATCCCCTTCTGCCAGGGTGGTCGTTGCCCATTCGCCGACGCCATCGATGGTCAGGATTGCGGCCTCGTCGTAGGGCGAGGGATAGAACGCGCTGGCCGCGTGGGAAAGGTGATGCTCGCTGTAGAGCACCGGAATCTCCTGGCCGAGCTCCTCGCGAAGTAGTTCCTCGAAGAAAAGCTTCGTCCGGAGCCAGCCCGGCAAACCCTCGAGCCAACTCGGAAGTGCTGCTTCGCCGGCACCGGCCACGCTGCGAAGGATCCTGTCGAGGCTGAGCAGGGGGTTCTCATAGAAGATCGCAGCCGCGAGCTCCTCCGCTTCGATCTCGGCGGCTTCGAGACATGCATTGATGGCGTGCACGGGGAAGCGGGGATCATGCTTCTTGCGCGTGAAGCGCTCCTCCTGTGCGGCGGCCACGACCTGTCCGTCGCGGACCAATGCGGCGGCGGAGTCGTGGTAGAACGCCGAGATGCCAAGGATGTAGACGGGCCGCTGGCTCATGCCGCTACGCCTCGCGCCGGAGGAAGCACTTCGCTGACCGCCTCCGAGAGGGCAGTTGCGAGCAGGCCATGGCCTAGCCGTGTGGGGTGGTCGTCCTTCCCGAAACGAAAACGCCGCAAGACGTTCCGCGGCTCGTTCCGAAGTGCCGGGAGCACGTCCACGAATTGTGCGCCGGTTCGCTCGGCCAGCTCGGCGAACCGAGCGTGGATTCCGTCCGCAACGAGGTCTCCCCTCACATGGTCCGTCGTGGGTAGCGGCGCCAGGAGCACGGGCGCCTGGGCCTCGGCGATCCATCGTTCGAGGATCGCCGCCATCATTTGCCAGCCAGGGCTCGAAGGATCTTCGTAATCCATCGGCCAACGCACGCCCCGGAATCGCCGCGAGAGACCGCGGACTCCTGGCAACCTGGCGTCCATCTCCGCACCGAGTGCACGCCAACGTGCGCGGAGCGGCGAGGCGTCGGTCTCTACCTTTCGCAGGTTCGAGACGTGCCCCGCACCTTCGAGCTCGCTCTCCGCAACGACGTTCTTGGGGACGGGTTGGTGGTGAAGCTGCAGCTCGCCGTCGTCGATCGTGAAGTACGGCTTCGCGCGCAGGACCAACTGGCCATCGGTGGCGCTCTGGGTCAACCGGTGGGTATCGAGGTTGCGCCGCACGTTCTCCACCATCGGGCAGAGAAGAAGTGCGTCGGCTTCGAGCTCCCGGGCGAACTCGCGATAGGCCAGATACTGCTGGTCGGTTCCCGAACCGGGCAATCCGAAGTTCAGCACCTGGAGATCCGGGGTGCGGGCCTCGAGGAGATCCCCGAAGCGAAAGCGGTTGGAGACGCCCTCGCCAGCGGTGAAGGAATCACCGAAGAGGAGCAGCCGACGCTGGCCGGAGGGACGCTCGCGCGTCGCCTCATGATCACAACGGAAGCCCGCCTGGTTGCAGCGCACGAGGTAGCCGCCACCCTCATGGCGCACCCGCGCGCGCAGGCCGGGTACGAAGCGGTAGCCGAGGATCGGGTGGTGTTCGAAGAGGTTGCGGGCCATGTTGCGTCTTGGTGGGGGGTGAGTGGCCCGGCCCCGGGCTTTGGTGTCTTCGGCTGTTCGCGGTGCCGAGCTGAGACGCGCGCTCATGGTGCGACGTAGTCGAGGCTCTCGAGAAGCTGACGTTCGGCCTCGCTCATGCCTTCGCCGGGCGCAGCCTTGGCGTCCCCTCGGTAGGCCGGCTGGCTCTCCCTCCAACGCTCTAGAGCGGCACGTGGCTGGGTCAAGCGCGCGGGATGATCCGCGCTGACATCGCGCTCTTCATCCGGATCTTCCTGGACGTCATACAAGGCCTCTCCGGTGCGGGACGAAACCACCAGCTTGAAGCGATCGTCGCGCACTGCGAGCAAGCGCGCCGTGAAGGCTGCGGTGCCGATCGCAGCGCTGGCGAGCGGGCGAACGGCTTCCCCCGGGCCGAGGCCGAGCAGCGCCATCGCAACGAGCAGCATGGCCGCACCCGCGAGCGCCAGGTGCTCTCGTCGCCCCGTGATCCGAAGTGCATCTCTGAGCTCGCTCCAGGCAGCCTGGGGGCCATGCAGGAGGAGGCCCAGCGCCAGCGCGCAAGCTGCCAGTACCAACTCGAGTTTCAGCTGGATCATTCCGCCGCTTCCACTGGCCAGTGCCGTGTGATTTCCGGCGAGAGATCGGCTGCAAAGGCGAGCAGCCGGCTGCGGGCGGCTTCGCGGTCCCCGGCGCGGATCGGCGTCGAGAGTCGCACCAGTGCACCATCGGCCCTTCCCTCGCTCAGTTGGCCTCGGATATGATCGATGCGCAGGGCGAGGGTGCTCAGGAGATCTTCGGTGCGGAAGGATTGGTACCAGAACAGGACCATCCTCTCGGCGCCTGCCAGCTCGACGATGTATTCGTTGGCGGCGCGGTTGGTGAGGGCATCCCGTACGAGTGTTCGAGCGCGAGCGACCTCCCAGCCATGGGCCGTGTAGCAGGCGCGAGGTGTGTGCTCCGGTGTACCGCCCCGGGCCGTGCTGTAGTAGCCGAGATAGAGCCAGACGACCTCGCCATGAGGATGATGATAGGCGCGCTGAACGTTGTAGGTGGCGTTCAGCATCGATTCGACCGTGTCCTCGACATCGATCATCTCCGCCTGGTATCGCCCGATCTTCATGGGCAGGGCTTCGAGCGAAGCCGCTTCTGCTCGGAGTGGAGCGCGCAGGGTGAGCCACCACGCTCCGGCTCCGGCCAGGCTGAGGCCGGCGCAGAGCGCGATCGTCAGCAGGCGTTCACCCATCAGGCGGGCTCCTGGGTCGGAATCGTCTGGGAGGCATGGCGTTCGACGGAGAAGATCACCGCAAGGCCGGCAGTCCACGGAAGAGCCAGATCGAGGAAGCTGCGGGCGAATCCGGGGCCGACGATTTCGGCCAGGCCCGCGGCGAGGAGTACTGCGAGAGGCTGGAGCAGGAGCAGCGCGAGCCCACCGATGGCTGCGAGGCCGAAGCAACGTGCCATCGATTCTTCGTGTCGAAGCCCCGCATAGGCACCGAGCGCCGCACCGAGGACGAGCAGATGCACGCCGCCGTCCCCGTAGTGCAACCGGAGGGGAAAACTCCTGGAATCGACATTCGGAAGCACGCTTGCGGCCAGCCGGGACCAGGTCTGCTCTAGCGCGGGGCTGGTGAGACGGCTGGCGAGGCTGGGCAGGGGAACTGCGAGCAGTGCCAGGTACGCGGTGGCCGGCTTCGTCCATGAGGTCGCGCGTAGCCAACCGAAGCCCGCGATGCCGAGGCTGAGGCGTGACCAACGCAGCAGTCCGGCGCCGGCGGCGAAGAGCTCGATTCCGACAGCCAGCACGATCCAACCCAAGGCTCGGCGTCGGAGAGGGCCGCCCGGCGTGCCTTCGGCCCTCGCCAGGGCGATGAGGAGCAGCGGGACGATCAGCGCCGAGCTCTTCCAGGGTTCGTCGACCAGGTGCCGCGCGGTCTCGGCCAGGCTAGGCGAGAGTGCGACAAGCACGAATAGGCCCGACCACAAGGCTGTCAAGGGATCGCTCCTCTAGCTGATGCGCGGAACGGAGCCGAGCACAGGAAGACCGAAGTGCTCCTCGATCTGTTCGCTCGAAAAGAGAACCGGATCGAGCAGCTCCAAGCTGAGGCCGAGTGCGGCAGCCAGGCCGAGGCTGGCGACCAGACCTGCGAGCATGTACTTGAGCCGCGTTCGCTCGGGTTCGGAGGGTGGGAGTGCATGATCGAGCACCGAGATCCGCTCGCCTTGCTGAGCCGTCTCCAATCTCTGGGCCATCTCGGCCGTCTCGACTTTATGGAGGAAGCTCAGGTACTCGTTGCGCAGCACTTCGGTGTGCTGTTGAAGGGCTGCCTGTTCTTCTTCCCGTTTCGGGGTGCGGGCGACACGGGCTTCCCTGTCCGCGGTTTCGGAGGCGATCTCGATCAGGCGCTTTCGCATGTCATCGATCCCTCGGGAAGTCGATTCCAGCAAGATCTGTCGCGTAGGATCCGAGGCGGTGGCGCCGCCGTCGGCGATTTCCTTCTCGAGCGTCGCGATCTGGCGCCGCAGGGAGAGCACGTTCGGATGCTCGTCCGTGTAGACGCTGCGCTGCTCGGCGAGCTGGGAGCGCAATGCGGTGAGGCGCGCGAGCGGCGAGTTCGGGCTCTCCGGCGTTTCGGAAGAGGTCATCATGGCCAGCCGGGTCTCCGCTTCCGAAATCGCCAGGTTGATCGATTGGCGCTCGGCCGCAAGGCGCTCGAGCTTGTTCAAGTTGCTCTGGAGTTCGCCGGGGAGCTCACCCCGGTACGTCTCCTTGAATTCAGTGATCTTGCGTTCCTGCGCCCGCAGTTCGGCTTCCTTCTCGACGAGCTGGGTGCGAAGGAACTGGGTGGTCAGGCGGGCCTTCTCTCCGCGCAGGCCCGCGCTCACCGCCGCGAAATCCCCGGCGAGTTCGTTCGCCACGGCTGCGGCGGTGTCCGGGCGGGAGTGCTGGAACGAGATGGTGTAGATGCTCGATGTATCCCCTCGGCTGCGAGGGCCGAAGCCCTGTTCGATGCCCACTTCGATGCTCTCTTGAACGAGCATCATCAACTCGTTCGGTGGCAGCACGGCCCTTTCGGCGGGGAAGAGATCGTGCTTCTTCTCCAGGGCGAGCAATCGGTCTCGGGCGATCACCTCGCCGACCAGTTCATTGATCCGCTGGAAGGAGGATTCGGCCACGATCGGTCGGATGAACTCCTCGGGCATCGATTGGCCGCTGACGAGGATCGACGCTGTCGCCAGGAAGCGGACGGGGATCGAGACCACGATGGCGCCCGTGGCCACGACACCCAGGGCAAGCACCAAGGCCATGGATCGCCAGCGGCGTTTCAGCAATCCCATCGGATCACGTAGGAAATCCGGGAGGCCGCCGCCTTCGAGATCTTCTTCGCTCAAGAGGTCGCTTCCTCTTCGGCACTGCCGCCAGGCGTGGAGCCGCGCTTGGTGGAATCGGTTCCGGTGGAATCGGGATCGGGGCTGTAGTAGCCGTAGTACCGGCTGGTCCGCGCCGAACCCGATTGGTTCAGGAAGACGCCGACCAGTTTTTCGCGCCCGAGCATCTGAAGCGTCTCCTCGAAAGCGTGCTTGCGCGAGATCCCCGCTCGGGCCACGACGAGTGCAGCATCGGCGTGCTGGAGAATCAGCGGGACGTCGGGAACCGGAAGGACCGGGGGCGAATCGATCACCACCAGATCGTATTGGCGTCCGAGCTCGCGCAGGGCCGGCGGTAGCTGAGGCCCGGAGAGCAGGGAGAGGGCATCGTCGCGAGGCTCGCTTGCGAGGTAGAGATCCAGGTCGGGCAGGTTCGTCGTGAGGCGGGCCTCAGGGAGCCGCGCGTCCGAGGCCAGGACCGCCTCGATTCCGACCCGCGGTGTGACACCCAGCTCTCCGGCAGCGGACGGCCGGCGGATATCGAGCTCGACAAAGGCGATCTGGCGCCCGCCGGCGATCGACGAGAGCGCCAACGCAAGATTGCACGCGGTGGTGGTCTTGCCTTCGGATCGCGCCGCGCTCGTGATCATCACGGATCGGGCGCTCGCCTCCTTCAGCGTCCGGTTCAAGCGGATCGCGAAATGGCGATAGTGCTCCGCGATCGGCCCTTCGGGCTCGAGCAGGACGGCCCTGCCGTGGCCCTTTTCGGGCGGTGCGAGGGGGATTTCGATGGGCGGTTCAGGATCGGGCCGTGCCCGGCTCGGTTCCTCGGCGATCGCCTCCCGATAGGTATGCGGGGTTTCGGTCTTGCGGCTCTTGGAGGTGTCCCCATTTCCCTTGGCCCGGCGCAGGGCCTCGGAGATTTCACCCATGCTGGCCCCCCGCGCCCGGAGCCGTGGAATCGAGCCGACTCTCCGCCATCTCCTTGGCCTTCTTCTCCACCGTGGCCTGGGGCACGGGTTTCACCTGCTTGGAGAACGCGCCTAGCAAGACCCGATCGGCCAGCAGGCTGATGAGCCGGGGGCAGCCGCCGGAGAATGCGTAGAACGCCACATCGGCGCCCGGTGCGAAGACCTCGTCGTAGTTGCCGCCGGCCACTTCGATCCGGTGGGCCAGGTAACCGCGCACCTCTTCGGGAACGAGCGGCTGGATGTGATGCTCGATGGCGACCCGTTGGCGGAGCTGTCGGAGGTTGGGCGTGGCCAGCTTCTGGCGCAGCTCGGGCTGCCCGACGAGCACGATCTGCAGGAGCTTGTCCGTATCGGTTTCGAGATTGGAGAGCAGGCGGACCTCCTCCAGGAGTTCGGTTCCGAGGTTCTGGGCTTCATCGATGATCAACACCGTATTCGTTCCGGCTTCGAGCTGCTGCATCAGGAAGCGGTTCAGCGCGATTACGTAGTCGACCTTGCTGTCGAACGGGCCCGGCAGGCGGAATTCCGTGGCGATCAGCTTGAGCAGATCCACCGGGCGGAGGCCCGAGGTGTTCAGGACGAGGGCGACCTCGGTATCCTCGGGAATCCGATCCAGCGCCGCGCGCAGCAGGGTCGTCTTGCCGGTGCCGACCTCGCCCGTGATGAGCATGAAGCCCTTGCGGCGGGTAATGCCATAGACGAGGGCCGCCAGGCCCTCATCGTGGGTATCCGACGGCCAGAGAAAGCGGGGGTCTGGAGCGAGCGAGAAGGCGGGCTCGCGAAGGCCGAAAAACGACTCGTACATGCAGCGGTTGCCTCGTTCCCGGCGGCGGGCGGGGATCCTTACCTCTTCGGCGCGACCCTCGAGGGAGTAAAGGTGCCCACTCATCGCGCGAGGAATTCTCAGATCAGCTTGAAGCCTTCCAGGAAAAGAGCAAGGGGAGGCGTTTCCCCTCACCCGTCTCGTAATTTGCTCGTATCGAACCGGCAAATCCGGTAATAATCAGGGTCCAAGTGGTCGCTGGCGTGTGATGCTCGAACGGCGTTTGGTTGCGTTCCCCTCAGGCGGGAGCAGCTTACCCGTGCTGTCGAGAGGTCTGATGATGTTTTGGTGGAGCGACGGTTTGGAACCCGCCGCAGGGCGCGACGTTCCGCATGCTCTTGGCTCCCCGCGGGGCCAGGTTTCTTGCCGCAATGTGATTTCGGCCACTTTCGGTGGACACCAGCCCCCCTATTCCGGCCACTCACTGGAACGAACCCGCGGCCTTCTGCTGCGGTTCGTCCATCGAGAGGAGCGGCAGTGCTGAAGGATCAGGGCGGACGGCTTCACAATCTGCTGGTTTCGCTGGACGTCGTTCTTTCCGCCGCCATCCTGATCGGCTTCTTCTTCGTCTTTCCGCGGGTCAGCGGGCTCGATGCCGGCGCCGGATGGGTGATGACCCCCAGCCTGCTGGCGACGGTCCTGGTGGCCTGCCTGGCCTGGCCTCTGACGCTCCAACAACTCGGGCTCTACGAATCCCAGCGCATGATGCCGTTGGACAAGGTCCTCACCCGGCTGCTGGCGGCGGGCGTCACCGCGACCCTGCTGCTCACGGCCACCGCCTTCGCCTCGAAGGCCCCGGTGGGCCCACGCTTCCCGCTGCTCTTCGGCGGCGTGCAGTTCGTGCTTCTGACGATCGAGCGCCTTGCCGTCCTCGGCGGGCTGCGCGGCTTGCGGCGCCTCGGCCGCAACACCCGCCACGTGCTGGTGGTCGGCTCCGGGCCCCGCGCGGCCGGTGTTCAGGAACTGGCACGCACCCACCCGGAATGGGGCCTGCACATCGTCGGCTTCGTGGACGATCAGGACATCCCGATCGATCCGGATATCCCCGCCGATCGCTGCCACAAGCTGATCGATATGCCCCGGCTGCTTCGAGATCAGGTGATCGATGACGTCATCATCGCCTGCCCCCGCTCGATGCTGACCGAGTTGCTTCCGGTGGTGGCCGCCTGCGGAAGCGCAGGAATTCCGTTTACGCTGCTCGCCGACATCTTCGGCGATTACCTTCCGCCGCCCCAGGTTACGCGTTTCGGCTCCTTGGCTTCCTTGCGCTTCGCGCCGGTGCATCACAGTGCCACCCGGCTGGTGGTCAAGCGCATGATCGATCTGGTGGGTGCTGCCTTCTTGCTCGTCGCAACAGCCCCCGTCATCGCGGTTTCCGGCCTGATCATTCGGGCCACCTCGCCCGGGCCCATGCTGTTCCGCCAGCTTCGCAGCGGGTTGAACGGACGGCAGTTCGAGCTGCTCAAGCTTCGCACGATGTGCGTGGATGCCGAGGATCAGCAGGAGGGCCTGCGCCATCTCAACGAGATGGACGGCCCGGTCTTCAAGCTGCAGGACGACCCGCGCATTACGAAGATCGGGCGGCTCCTGCGCCGCTACAGCATCGACGAGCTGCCCCAGCTATGGAACGTGCTGACCGGCGATATGAGCCTGGTGGGCCCCCGGCCCCCGCTTCCCCACGAAGTGGCCCAATACGAAACCTTCGAACGCCGCCGCCTCTCCATGCGCCCCGGCCTCACCTGCTCCTGGCAGGTCGGCGGCCGCAACGAAGTGAGCAAGTTTGATGAATGGGTCCGCATGGATCTCGAATACATCGACACCTGGTCCCTGGGCAACGACGCCCGGATCCTCGTCAAGACGATCCCCGCCGTGTTCCGAGGCACCGGCAGCTAGGCACGCCAGCTTCACCAGCGAGAAGCGCACGCTATTCCGCGGCGAGTTCCCCGCTTCCACCCATCTCACTCGGAAAGTCGCGGAACTTCGGAAGACCGTCCCGCATGGGCAGCACGGTTTCCGAATAGTTGACGTGAACACTCGGCACGAACTCCAGGGTGGGGAGTGTGGCCGCGAATACGTCGTACATCCCGAAATCCGGATGATGGATCATCAGATGGCCGCCGCAGTGTAGACGCTCACTCAGAAGCGTAGAAATCTGATCATTTGGCCGGGGGGCGACGCAGCCCGCCGTTCCGGATTCCGATTCAGATCTTCCGGGTCGAAAGGTCCTTGACCCAGGGCGAACGCCCTCCCGGCTCGACCG
>JAAETT010000065.1 GCA_024228115.1 bacterium | reverse complement strand
TGAATCCATAACAGTCAGGAGTTAAACCATGCCCCAACTTGCGCAGCGCAGTCTGGCTTCCGGAGAGCTGTCCCCTGCAGCGCAGGCGAGGTCTGATCTGGCTAAATATCTATCAGGCCTGAACCTGTGCGAAAATTACTACGTTAAAGCGCAGGGAGGGGCGTATAACCGACCTGGATGGCGCTTTATCAATGTGCTGGATGACTCCACGAGAAAGGGTCGGTTAATCGAATTTTCGTTCAACACGGAGCAGACGTACATGCTCGTGTTTGAACATTTGAAAGTGAGAGTTATCAGGGACGGTGGTCTCATCCTCGCAGGCGGCGGACCCGCAATATTCGAGTTGGTCACGCCTTACACTGAGGACCAGCTCCCGACTCTCGGGTTTTCGCAGGATGCAGACGTGATGACTCTGACCCATAAGAGCCATGACCCTGCGAGCCTGAGTCGAATTGCGGACGACAACTGGACCCTCACCACAAACGACTATTCACCCACGGTGGACACTCCAGCGTTCAATGCGTCGGATACCGTATCCTCCATCACGAATATCACTAAGGCCAACCCAGCAGTGGTGACGTCACCAGGCCACGGATGGGATGAGGGCAACCTGGTCGAAGTGAAGAGTGTGGTCGGTATGACTGAGCTGAACGACAGGCTCTTCCGTGTCACTGACATAGTTGACGGGGTGTCGTATGCATTGGATGGCGAAGACTCCACCGGTTACACAGCGTATGTCTCCGGCGGCAATGCCTTCCGGAGCAACGGCGCTACAACGATCGGCAGTGGGTTCGGCGACTTTGAGAAAACATACACCTACGTCGTGACGGCGGTGGACCTGGACGGCGTCGAGTCACTAGCGTCGGTTCCAGGGATAATTACAACTCAGTCACTGTCCACGACCGGCGCGGTCAAGCTGCGGTGGGATTCGGTATCAGGGGCGGATTACTATCGAGTATACAAGGACCCGTCAGTGAACAGTCAGGTATACGGATGGATCGGTGACTCGAAAACCTTATATTTCGAAGATTACAACGTCGCACCTCTAACGAGCGACACTCCTCCCGAGGCTCGCGAGCCGTTTGCGGCTGCAGGCGATAAGCCCGGAGTGAGTACATACTATCAGCAGCGGCAGGTATTCGCGTCGACGTCGAACGAGCCTCAGCGGAGCGACGTCACGCAAGTAGGCAATCCCAGCTCTTTGCGCACATCGCACCCCGCCCGGGCTGCTGACGCTTTCACTTTCACGATTAAAGCGCAACAAGTCAACGAGATCAGGCATTTGCTGCCGTTAGGGGATTTGATTGTCCTTACGTCTGGCGGAGTGTGGAAGGTCACCGAGGGTGCGGACGGGGTCCTTACGCCTGCGACAGCCGGGGTGCGCATACAATCGTACGTAGGGGCGTCGAAAGTTCCGCCGGTTGTCGTCAACTCTACCGCTTTATATGTGCAGTACGCAGGGGCTCGTGTCAGGGACCTGGGCTACGAGTACACGTCTAACAAGTACACAGGCAACGACCTATCGATATACGCGATGCACCTTTTTGGCGGGCACTCGATTGTGGATATGGCGTACGCCGAGGAGCCTGACAGCATCCTGTGGTGTGTGCGAGACGACGGGACTCTGATCGGGTTGACATATCAACGTGAGCATCAAGTGTGGGGCTGGCACCGACATACCACCCTCGGTGAGGTTGAGTCTGCGGCCTCGATCCTCGAAGATGGTCGGTCTGCGGTATACTTGATCGTTAAACGCAATATCAACGGCACAGATGTGCGCCACATC
>JAAETT010000064.1 GCA_024228115.1 bacterium | reverse complement strand
CGGTCGAGCCGGGAGGGCGTTCGCCCTGGGTCAAGGACCTTTCGACCCGGAAGATCTGAATCGGAATCCGGAACGGCGGGCTGCGTCGCCCCCCGGCCAAATGATCAGATTTCTACGCTTCTGAGTGAGCGTCTACACTGCTCAGCGAGCCGGGCGCATTCGTGTCGCAGCTCGAACGGGAGTTTCCCCGAGAACACCCACTGTATTCGACCGTTCGCCAGATCACCTGGTCTCAGTTTCGCTGACGAAAATGGCCGTTCGCACACGGGGGGCGGCTCTTGATGTTGCGGTGAAGAAAGACCTCTCCCTCCCGGTCGAGAATGCAGAGGTACATCGTCTTCGCGTGAAGATCGATTCCGCAGGAGTTCTCATGGCTGTTCGTGTGGAATCTCGCCGGGTCTCCTTCGGAGCGGCGGTTCTTCGTCAGGTGTATCCAGCCTGCTCGATGGCCGAGCCGGTTCAGGAGGCCCCCTTCCATCACGTCTCCACGATCTACTCGCCCACTCGGAGTTGGCCTCCTGAGGTTTCTCTTGTTGGATCCAAGGATAGGAGGGGCCAGGGCATGCCCATGATGTACAGCATAGATCCGACAGCCCGGCTCGTTCGGCTCGTGGGTACTGGAGAGTTGACCGACTAGGAGATGGTGCAATGCATCTCCTCTCTGCGGTCGGATCCGCAGCTGGAGCCAGACATGAACGAGTTGCGGCTTCGGTACGCGAAATGCGCGTAGTTGACGACCTCGCACCCACGCAGCTGCTCTGCGTCGTAGTGACATCCGGATTGGTAGCCAGACAGAATGGATTCCTGCTCTACGGCGGGGATGTTGCCATGGGCTCGCGAAGATGAGTCCGGTCCACGCCCCCAAAAGAGCGTCGTATTCCAAGATGTTGCCGACGTAGAGGGAGCCGGTCGGGCTGAAGGCCATGCCGCGCACTGGGCCAGAGCTCGGGAAGGGCACTCCGACCGGGGCACCTGCGAGAGGATAGACCTCGCCGACGAGACCGATTTTCGGATCTCGGACCCAGAGCCTCGCGGCTGCGGCCGGACACGTTGCGAGCGGGAGGCTCAAGGTCAGCAGCAGTGTCAATACAGTCGGGATCGGCAGGACTCGGCGGTGCACGGTGTTCCTCCACAGCAGGAAGCCGCACACCACGGCGACGCACCCCTTTCCACAGGCACTAGAAGGCGAAGCAGCGAGTGTGCCGGCGACGGGGCCCTCCAGCAGTTTCAGCTACTCGGCGGCGCCATGTGGAAGACAGCCACAGGCCAAGCGGAATGCTCGTTCAAATCCGATGGGTGCAAGCGTCCCACTCGGTCAGGGTCGCGGCAGCCCGTAGCGGCTACGCCTCACGCTCCTCCCTCTCCACCACCTCGGGCTGCCCCGGCAACGCACCCAGCCGTTTGTTGAGCCGTCCATCTGGGCCAGCATGGGGCGAGTCGCGTCGCTGATCGTCAGCGCCACGGGTCGCCACTTCGTATCCCTGCCGCGCTGGGTGAGACGGTCTCCGGCTCGTCTGCGATCCGCCGATCCGGTTCAGTCGGAACGACGGCGGGCGGTGCTCGCCGTTGCCCAGCTCAAGCGTTGGGAACGGCCGTCCGATGGCATCGCAATGGCTCGAATCGTGGCGGAGCGGGAGGCCGGCCTCCCACGCGGCGGGACGGAGGGGATCGCCTACGACGAAGGCCAGTGGCCGCTCGTCGAGATCCGCTGGCCGCCGGATCCCAGTACCGCCGAGCTGGACGCGCACCTTCGCCGGCTGCAGGGGTATCTGGACCGCGGGGTGCCCTTCAAGCTGCTGTACGACGTCAGCCGGACCAGGCCGATCAACAGCCTCGAACGCAAGGAATTCGTCGACTTCTTCTCGCGCAATCGGGAGGCGCTGCAGCTGCGTTGCCGGGGTGTCGCCTACATCACGCGGAAAGCGGTCCATCGCGGGATCCTGACTGCGATCGGATGGTTCATCACGTTTCCGTTCCCCCTCGAGGTCTCCGCAACCCGCGAGCAGGGTCTGCAGTGGCTCCGCCAGATCCGCACCGACCCATAGGGTGCCCGCTGCGCCCCTCCACGCGTTGACGAATCCAAAAGGGATCTCAGGCGGCCGGCCCGACACGCCGGCCCCCGCGCCCGGGCGGCCCTCGGTTGGTCTGAATTCAGTCGAGGGCTCGCTTCGAAGTCGCCGGGCTGCTCCTCAGCATCGTGACGGTCGGGGTTCAGGTCAGGGGCAGCAGCCAGTCCCAAACCCGTACAGGGCTCCGACTTGGCCACCTGCAGGCAACGACGTTGGCCCCCCTGGATTCGAACCCCGCCTAACCTAGAGCAGCGATTCGTTCGTCCACTGCAGCGGCGATTGTTGCTCGAGCTTCGGACATGCTTTCCTTCAGGCTCTCGTCGAGACTCGCCCTCAGCCTGTCCTCATCGTCTCGCAGAGAGCGGCGGTGAAACCACTGCTGGACCACCGGAACGAAGACCCCAATCACCACGAACAGCAAGGTGACGTAGAGGAGCAACTGGTTCCAAGCCTTCGTGTAGAGGCCATCGATCTTCGTCAAGATCTCGATCGCGTCAGCCGTCGAAGCGGGATCCAATGCGATGTCCTCCGGTTGCTCCATTAGGCGGAGCACCAACACGTTACCCTGGGGGATTGAATCCCCCCCCCCCCCCCCCCCCCCCGCCCCCCCCCGGCCGGAGCGGGCGCGGCGGGAGGGACCCCCCCCCCCCCCTTGGCCCACGCCGGCCCCAGCATCCCCCCCTCCTCCGATCCCAATCGACCAGCAGAGCCTGGTCGCACTGTTCTTCCTATGCTCCCGCACCTCGGGGGAGCGACGTCAATGCGACGTCACACCCCACGGGGCCAATCGTCACCCGCTT
>JAAETT010000063.1 GCA_024228115.1 bacterium | reverse complement strand
CGCCATCACCGTGCAGGGCCTGCGCCGGGTGCCGGACATCGGCACGCTGACCGCCGAACGGCCGCTGGGCGACAACAAGGTCTATGCGCTGTTCGACAAGATGCCGCCGGGCACCGTCATGGCGCTGACCCTGATCTGCCGGCCGCAGGACCAGTTGAGCAAACATGTGCAGGACGTAAAGAAAGCCTCGATCGGCGACGGCGCGGATGCGGTGCTTGCCCGTGAGAACTGTACCGAGGTGGGGCTCGAGATGAGCCGCGGTGACCCCTTGATTCCCGTCTGTTTCAATATCTATGTCCGCGCCGAAGACGAGAAAACCCTGCGCCGTACGGTCAACCGGGTGGAAAGCCTGCTGCTGCAAAACGGCCTCCAGACCGTCGGCCGGGCGAACGATCTGCTGCCGGGCGATGCCTGGGTGCGCAACCTGCCCATGAACTACGACCCAACGCTCGATCGCGCGAACCGGCGCTCGCGGCTGATGTTCGCCTCCCATATCGCCCGCATGTTGCCCCTCTACGGCCGCTCCCGCGGCACCGGCAAGCCGGGTGTTCTGTTTTTTAACCGGGGCGGCAACCCGGTGACATTCGATCCGATCGCCGAGCGCAAGATGAACGCCTTTCTGCTGCTGCTGGGACCGCCCGGCGCGGGCAAGTCCGCTACCCTGGTCTGCCTGCTGCTGCAGGTCCTGGCGGTAACGCGCCCGCGCATCTATATCATCGAGGCCGGCAACTCCCTCGGCCTGACCTGCGACTATCTCGAAAGTCAGGGACTCAGCGTGCATGAGGCCGTGATGAAGCCGGGTTCGGACGTGAGCCTGCCGCCTTTCGCCGGCGCCCTGTCGCTGCTCGACCAGGAGGTGGAGGTCGACGCGACCCTTGACGAGGATGTCGATGACTACGCGCATGCCGCGGAAGACACACCGGACAATAAGAATGAAAAGCGCGATCTTCTGGGCGAGATGGAGATCCAGGCGCGCATTATGATCACCGGCGGCGAAGCCCTCGAGGAAGCGAAGATGTCGCGGGCCGACCGCCGGATGATCCGCGTCGCCATCCTCGATGCCGCGCACACCGTGCGTGCGCGCGGCGATGAGCAGGTGTTGACCGAGGACGTGGCGAAGGCGCTGCACCGGATCGGCGAGGATACGGCGTTCGACGAACGCCGGCGCGAACGCGCCAGGGATATGGGCGATGGCATGCTGCTGTTTTGCGATGGCCTCGCCGGCCACTTCTTCAACCGCCCGGGCACGCACTGGCCGGACGTGGATGTCACCCACCTGGAGATGGGCATCCTGGCGCACGAGGGATACGAGGACCAGCTCTCGGTCGCCTACACCGCGCTGATGAATCAAATCAACAGCGTGGTCGAGGCGCGCCAGCACGAGGCGCGCCACACCATCGTTATCACCGACGAAGGACACGTCATCACCACCAATCCGCTGCTTGCCCCCTACGTCGTCAAGATCACCAAGATGTGGCGCAAGTACGGCGCCTGGTACTGGATCGCCACTCAGAACTTCGAAGACTTCCCCGCCACGGCCAAGCGCATGCTCAACATGATCGAGTGGTGGCTGTGCCTGGCCATGCCCAAAGAGGAGATCGATCAGATCACCAAGTTTCGCGCGCTGACCGATGAGCAACGTTCCATGCTGTTGTCGGCGCGCAAGCAGCCGGGCAAATACACCGAGGGGGTGGTCATGAACACCGACATGGCCACGCTGTTCCGCAACGTGCCGCCAGGGCTGGCCCTGGCGCTGGCGCAGACGGAGAAGGATGAGAAAGCCGCGCGGGCGGCGATCATGCGCGAGACCGGCTGCACCGAGGTGG